>JBCCBY010000084.1:0-10681 GCA_039033795.1 Pseudomonadota bacterium
ATGCCGGACCAGCTCGCGTTATCAGCTGTATGCTTCACCGTCTGAAATTCGTTGGCTATGTTCCATTGGAGGTGCGGTGCTGTCGCAACCGCAAGGGCGCAGGCCGATATTAAGGTGGACCTCATCGTCAGACCACGGCGGACATATGACGATGTCAGAGCGGCGATAATCAGCCCGATCGGGAAATACAGCGCGGCATACTTCGACAAAAAGGCCGCTCCTAGCGCCGCTCCCAACGCCAAGGCCCATGCATTTTTTTCGCCGTGCGGAGCTTCGATCATTTTGACAAGGAGCCACAGGCTGGTCGACCAAAAGAACAGAAGAGGGATGTCCGTTGACATCAACGTGCCGCCCAACACCACCGCGGGCATGAAGTGCCAAAACAAAAGAGTGCTCAAACCGGCTTTATCGCCAAACAATTGTCGGCTTGCCGAGAAGAGCGCCATGCCCGTGCCCGCCAAGAGAAGCGGAGAAAGAGCGCGAACACCGATCACCGTGTCACCCAAGACCGACGTCGAAAGGCCGATGAGCCAGGCAATCATCGGCGGCTTTGAATAATAGCCCCAAGACATCTCTTGTGACCAAAACCAATACTGCGCTTCGTCCGCACCAAGATCCGTTTGAATGATCGCAAGATGGCCGTAGCGGGCAAGGCAGATCCCGACACTCAAAAGCAAGGCTGCCAGCAAGGGCTCATCGTCAACAAAGGCTAGGGCACGAGCGATCATGGGGCGGGTTGACGTTGAACTCCTCAAGGGACCTGGTTCTCGCATGCCATACCCAGCGCGAATTTGCAGCCCGCCAGCCATCTTATCATGCCGCGGTGCAAGAAGGACGGGTATTTTGGGGTTGAGCGCACGCTTTTGGTCTTATGGGTTGACGTTTCTGGGTGGGAATGTGGTTCTTGTGAACCAAACCGCACCGATCGATTTTGTTCATGGCGCACGATCCTCGTGGCCCTCGATGGTGATAGGCAAAACCCGAGGGGATCTCTTCAGTGACACCGATTGCGGGCTGAAAGCACTCAAAGGACAAGTGTTTTTCTACTTCCTTGTTGTGATCACCAGCCTCATGACCCGCCCAGTTAGATGGGGTTGGACGGATTTCTTGTTGCCGCGCACCCCGTTGCGCACCGCCTTTGGTCCTTTGGACGGTCAAAAGACTCCAATCTTGGCCGCGTAGCCGTAGCCATCGGGGATATTCTCGGCGTATTGTGGTGAAGGGACCGCGCCCAACGTCGAGGCGTGGTTGAGGAGGTCTAACGGCTCGTGGCTGATCGCGATGTAAAAATAGCGACTGCTGCGGTGCTTGGACAACATGCACTTGCCGAAGACCACAGGGCTAAGGGGTCGTCTATGTTCACAATTTTCCCGCTTCTGACGATCAGCTTGGTGATCTACAGCTTGCTTGCGCTGCTGCCGTTTGACGGCCCTTGGTACGCAAGCTCCTTGCCGCCGATCGAGATGATTTCTGGTGAACCTTGGGTCATCACGTGGGGGGATCTGTTCTTGATGGTCTCGATGGTCTTTCTGTTCGTCGAGATCTTGCGCTCGACAGAAACAGGATCCGATTCAATTTGGAACCATGGACTTTCGGCCGGCGTCTTCATCGTCGCGATGCTTATGTTCGTGCTTCTTCCCGCTTACGGTAATTCCGTATTTTTTCTTTATATGTTGATGACCGCGCTCGATTTTATGGCTGGCTTCATCATCACGATACGAGCGGCACGGAGAGATTTTGGCGTGGGTTGATCACCGACCCGTCGAAACCTCTAATTTACTTATATTTTAGCGTTTCTTCACCCGGACAGCCTACGACGAGATCGTGCGATTTCTCGCGAAGGTGCTGGACGGATTTGAATGACTACGACTTTCGATTCGAGCGTCGGCCCTGACTCGGTTCGCTTTGCCCTTGAAGCAGCGGGTCAAGTGATGTTCGAATTTGATCCCCAACAAGACTGTGTGGCGTGGGCAGAGGCCAAGCAGGTCGAAACAGTGCTTGGGCTGTCCTCCGATCTTCAAATCGCAAGCTATGATGCCCTGATGAGCCACGTGGCGCCGGAAGATGCCATGATGCGCAGTGCGCAAATCGCTCAGGCGAAGGCTGAGGGGCGGGCCTATACCGTGGAATTTCGCCTCGATGTTGGCGATGGACAGCTGCGGTGGTTCGAAGAGCGCGGCGTCTGGATGAAGGTCGTTGATGATGAACGGCTGGTTGGCGTGATCCGGCGCATTGACGCGCAAAAAAGCCGCGAGGAGCAATTGAGCTATCTTGCGGCCCATGACGAATTGACAGGGTCACTCAACCGGACACGGACCAAGCAATTGGTCGCTGATGCGTTGTTGTCGGCCTCCGCGCAGCCGACGCATGTGTTTTTCTTGGTGGCGATCGATAACATCGGCGGAATCAATTTGAGCTTCGGCTTTGATGCAGCGGATCAAGTGATCCGGACGGTGGGGAATCGCTTTCGCGAGGGGTTGGGGGACGAGATCCGCTGCGGACGCGTGGCGGGGACGAAATTCGGGCTCCTCGCGCCCATCGGAACAGCGGACGGCATCCGGAAGCTGGCGATTGATATCCTCAATCTTATTCGTGCCGATGTGGTGGACACACGCAGTGGCGGAATCGCTGTGTCGGTCTGTCTTGGCGCGGTTCCTCTCACCAATGATGTGGTGAGCGCGGACATGGCCTTTGCGCGTGCTGAAGCGGCGCTTGATCAGGCGCGCGTCAGTGGGCCGTCAAGCTGGTCGATGTTCTCCGCCGTCACCGATGCCAGCACCGCGCGCCATCGCGATGTTGAGATGAGCGATGTGATTCTCACCGCGCTGAATGAGCGTCGCGTGAACATCGCCTTCCAGCCCATCGTGCCTGACGTCGACGTGCCGATTAAAAAATATGAGTGTTTGATCCGTATTGATCTTGAAAATGATGGGCCGTTTTCAGCACCGAACTTTATCGCAGCGGCTGAGCGTTTGGGCCTTGTGCACCTTTTAGACCGCCGCGTCCTTGAGCTTGCCACGATCGCCCTTGCGCGCGAGCCTGAGATCGAACTCGCTGTCAATGTCTCTTGGGAAACGGTCAAAGATCCGGTGTGGGCTGATGGTTATGTCGCCCACCTGCGCGCCAACGCCCATCTCGCTGATCGTTTGACGGTTGAGCTCACGGAGACGCGGATCGTTGACGCTGTCGAAGCATCCGAGGAGTTTGTGACCCGGATCAAGGGCCTTGGTGCGAAATTTGCCCTCGACGATTTTGGTGCTGGCTACACCTCGTTCCGCAACCTTAAAGCGCTCGACATCGACATTTTGAAAATCGATGGATCGTTCATCACAGGTCTGGCACAAAGCCGTGAAAATCAATTGTTCGTTAGAACACTGATAGATCTTGCACGGAATTTTGGTATGAAGACCGTGGCCGAGTGGGTGGACAATGATCGCGATGCTGCGATGCTCAAGGCGCTCGGCGTCGATTTCCTCCAAGGCTTCTTTATCGGCCGTCCTGAGTTAAAGCCTGATTGGACAACGCGCACGGTGCTCGATGACAACCGTGACGCTGGGATGCAGGCGGCGAACGTCTAGGCGCGTTGGTCTTGCGCGCTAAAGCGGCCAACAAACGCTTGATAGTCTTCGATTGTGTCAATGCCGGGTGCGGCACGGTCCACCATCATGACAGCAATGCTCATTCCTGCTTCGAGGGCGGACAATTGCTCGAGGCTTTCAGTCTCAGCGAGACTTGAAGGCGTCAGCGAGGCGAATATCTGGAGCGGTTCGGGTGAAAACGCGTAAAGCCCGATATGAAGTTTCGGTTGATGCTCTCGGGTTCGGGGAAACGGCATCACCGATCGCGAGAAGTACAGCGCATTTTCCCAGTTCTTTTTCGTCATTGTCGTGACAACTTTCACCGTGTTCGGATTATGCGGATCAGCATCAGCGGGAAAGGGACAGGCGAGGGTTGATATCAATGGTGGGCGTTCCCCCGCGGAGGCCTGGATATGCCCCTCAATCAAGCGAACGATGTTGTTCGGATCGACCTCTGGTTCGTCTCCTTGAAGATTAATGATCACAGAGGCATCTCTGCCTTGAGCGGCTGCTGCGACCCGCGCAGATCCTGACGGAATGTTGGGATCCGTCATTGCCACCTCGGCGCCAAACGCTTGTGCAACGTCCTCAATACGCGAATCGTCCGTCGCGATCAGCACGTCGGCGCCATCCACGCGGCAGGCAGCTTCCCAGGTGTGTTGAACAAGTGGCTTGCCAGTCTCAGCGAGCAGCATTTTGCCTTTGAGCCGCTGCGATCCATAACGTGCGGGAATAACAATCAGAGGTCTGTTCATGGTTGATGTCGTCTCAAGGTCATGTGGATGGTCTCCGCGAAAGCGAAACCTGCGGCAACGCCGAGCATATTCGCAAACCAGTCGGCAAGTGAACTGACTCGCTCTGGAAAAAATCCTTGCAACATTTCAAGGACGCCGCCGTAAACCCCTAGGGCGAGCGCTAAAATCGCCAGGACCATGGCCGGTTCACCAACCATTCGTACACCGAATGCCGACAAACCCCCAAGCACGGCATAGGCCAAAAAATGCCCGACTTTATCGACCTGGGAAGCGTCACCGAAAACGATCTGCGCGATGCTCTCCAAGAAAAAAAGATACGCCGCCGCAGAATCTCCTGAGGGGACGAGCGACAAGTAGCCGATTCCAACAGCAGAAAAAACAGCCAAAATCCTCGCAATTAAGCGAAGATCAAGCGATTTCACGGTTGTCCAAATCACCCCGATCCTCCCACGCAATCGCGGTGCGGACAATCAGATCGAGATCATTGTAAAGGGGTCTCCATCCGATCACGGAACGAATGGCGGCGGTATCGGCGATCAGCTGCGGCGGGTCTCCCGCACGGCGCCCGGTAATGGTGACATCCATCATTTTACCGGTCACGCGCTCCACCGACTGAACCACGTCTTGGACAGAGACGCCTTCGCCATAGCCGCAATTGAGCGTCACCGACGCACCGTCATTCCGCAGATAATCAATTGCATCCACATGGGCTGCGGCCACGTCCGTCACGTGCACATAGTCTCTGATCGCGGTGCCGTCGGGCGTGTCGTAGTCATGCCCATAGATTTTTAAGGGGCCGTCTTTTCGTCCGGTGGCAACGCGGACCGCTGCGGTGATGAGATGTTTGGGCGCGCTTGCATCGCCTGAGCGCCCCGTGGGATCGGCACCGGCAGCGTTGAAGTAACGGAGGATCACCAGCTTCATGCTGTGGCCCTCACAGACATCGCTGGCCATCCGTTCCGCCGCGACGGCAGCCGCCCCCAAAGGAGAAATCGGCTTGAGAGGCTCGCTCTCTGGCACAGGAATGCGGGAGGGCTTTCCGTAAACCGACGCGGTGGAGGATAAGACGAACCGTTGGACGCCAGATTCGACCGATGCCCTCAACACACTCATCAACGGCAAGAGCGTGCTCTCAAAAGCATCGAGCGGGTCCTTCAGTGATCTCTCGACCGTGCCTCGGTCGGGAAAATGCACCACGTCCGTGACCTGATGGGCTTGGAACGCTTCCCGCACCGCCTCGGCGGAGGTGAGATCAATCCGTTTGAGGAATGGTTGATCGGTGGGCAGCAGGGTCGCTCGATCACTGTCGAACCCGAGATGCGGAAAGCCCCGATCGCTCAGTGACAGCAACATCTGCCGTCCTTCGTAGCTCGATGCACCGATGACGCCGATCATCGTCATAGCAACCCGCTTGTTCTCCGATGCCCATCATCTGCCCGGAATGGCCAGATGAGGGAAGGGCAGGACCTGCCTGCTTTACATTCTAAGCGGCGTCGGCTGCCACGCGGCAACCAAGCGATCGAGCTCGCGCTGGATAAGCGGATCGAGATCGGTCGCGAGGCCAGCGGCCTCAACACCTGCATTGTTGTCGCCCTGCTCTTCAGCCAAGCGGAACCAATAATAGGCTTGTGCGATATCCCGCCGGTTGGAGGGGATATAGTCCATCTCGGGCGATAGGATCATGCCCAGATTGAACATGGCGTCGGTCAGGCCAGCGGACGCGGCACGTTCAAACCCGCGAATTGCTGCCTCGACATCCACCTCTCCATACGCCTCATCAATCGACATAAAGGCCAAGCGATGCACCGCGCGGGCGTTTCCGCTTTTGGCGGCTTCCTCAAACCATTGCCGCGACTTGCTGGCGTCTGCGCTGACGAAATTGCCCGTGAGGTACATCTCCCCCAGATCATGCTGAGCGGCGGCTGATCCTGCCCGCGCTGCCCGCATCATCGCGTTCACGCCTCCCTCGATCTCTTCCGCCGTGATGGCGCTGGCAAGAAGGGCTTTGGCGCTGGCGTAAAGAGCATTCGTGTCATCGATCGGCGCGGTGGTGGTCCCAAGCGGGCGATCCAAAACGACCGGCCCGGCATCGGCCATCTCCGCGGGGTTATCGATGGCGGTGTCCTCGGCGATCAAACGCACGGCCATAAACACCATCGCCGCGAGCGCCAAAGTCATCAGAACCCACCCCAATTGGGTGTTGTTGTCGCCTCGCTCAGCAAAAACACGGCCGAAGAGCGCGCGGAATTTCTCTCCCAGTGTGGGTTCGTCGGCAAACGGATCGGCGTCGCCAAACCGCATGGCGCCATCGCGCAGACTTCCATCAAAATCGGACTCGGCGCGCCACTCATGCGAGAAATGCGGCTCTGAGTCCCGTGCCGCTAACTCCGGCGGTGGTTGGCGGTAAAACCCAGTGTTGTCACCGCCAAAGGCGGCATCAGAATCAGTGGCATCAACCGCGCCAAAGGAGGCTGGGTGGGCATTCTGGGTTGGTCTTGGTTCGTCCGCATCAAAGGTTTGGGGCGTGGGTGTCTTCTGCACGCGAAAATCGAGCGGATCGTCAAAGACCCGGTCGAATTCATCGTCATCTTCTGCCCCCGACTTAAAGTCTTCGACCAAAGAAGCCTCAGCCAATTCCTGGACAATGTCCGGCCCACCAATCGGTTCATCATGGTCTCGGCTGTCCAGTCTGTCCACCACGCTGGCGAACGCGCCCTGAAGGGCCGTGATTCGCCGATCGGCCTCTGCCACCGCGTCGCGCACCTCACCAGTCGAGCCTTGGCCCGACGCGCTCAGGCTGGTTTCCTGGACATCCCGCCGGAGTGCTTCAACCGATTGAGCAACCCGGCTGATGCCTTCTGCGGAGCGCTCTTCTCCGGCTTCGATCTTCTCGGAAAGCCGCGCGACGTTATGCTCCAGCGTTCGGATGTTGTCGCTGGTGCGTTTAATTTCGCTTCCGAGGAGCTGAAGTCTTTGGCTTGTTCGTTCGATGAATGTCTCATCGTGGGAGCCCAAGGCGTCTTTGGCTGCACGCAGCGCCTCGCTCACAAGCCCCTCGGTCGTTGAAACGCGCTCAGTTGTCGAATCAACGGCCTGGAGAAGCTCGCTTAATTCGCCGCGCAACAGTGCATCTTCTTGGTCAAATCGGGATTTCAGCTCACTGACGATATCTTCGTGCCGATCAAGGCGCTGCTCTGTATCGGTGCGAGACCGCTCGACTTGGTCAACCAGCGTGCTGAGCGCCTTTTCCAAGGCCACCAGACTGCGGACCCAGGAGTCTTTTTCGCGGGCGCCTTCAAGCCGGTCGAGCCGCTCCGCAATTCCAACCCCATCGGCCGGCGCGTCGGTTTCCCGCTCGAGCCGTTTGACCCGCTCGAACACTGTTTCAAGGCCTTTGTTGAGGCCGCCCATGGCTTCACGCGATTGCATATCGCTCGATTGAAGCTGCTTTTCGGCGGATTTAAGGCGGTCATTAAGGCGATTGAGTGTGTCGACCACGGCACGCAGTTGATCGGTGGTCACGCCCGAGACGGTCGTTTCCGGTCCACCCGGCGAGACTTCGCCCAGACCTTGCTCTTTGATCATCTGGGTCATCCACTCACCGAGCGTCATCCCGTTTCTGCGCGCAAGCTCCTTGGCCACCGAGCGGGCGTCTGGGTCGATCCCCTTCACGCTCCAAGGGACGTTGGACTTCACGCGGTCGCTCCTTCTCGTCGGTCTTTCTCGCGGCACGAAACCACCGAAAGGGCCCGAATCCATTGAGGCCTTCGGGGATATGCTGATTTCAACCAGGGGTGAAGGCGCAGGCTTAAGAAAGTTCTAAGCATGAGCAACTGATTGCACCCATTGGTTGAGGCAACTGAAATGCCACAATTTTATCACCGCGACCGATCGCATCTTTGCTTTGGCCCGGGAAGGCGGGTACGAAGCGCCCAACTTGATCAGTCTTGCGACAGCAAAAAGCTGCGCAACAACTTTATGGAGGGATATCCATGCCAGTCTATGAGGCACCTATCCGAGACATGCAGTTCGTGCTGCACGAAGTCCTGAAACTGCAAAACTATTCGAATCTCCCAGGTTTTGCCGACGCCGACCAGGACACCATTGATGCCATTCTCGAAGAGTCGGGTAAGTTTCACCGTGATGTCATTGCACCGCTTAACCGCGTTGGTGATATCGAAGGCGCGCAACGCAACGACGATGGCTCGGTGACAACACCGACGGGTTTTAAAGAAGCCTACAAACAGTTCTGTGAAGCGGGCTTCGGCGCGCTGGCGATGGACCCCGATTACGGTGGCCAGGGCCTTCCGATCACCCTGGCGCTTGCGATCTCTGAGATGACATCGTCGGCCAACCAGTCATTCGGGATGTATCCTGGCCTGTCCGGCGGCGCATGGCGCGCCATCCACGCGGCGGCTTCGGAAGAGCAAAAGCAACAATACCTGCCGAAAATGACCTCCGGCGAGTGGACCGGCACGATGAACCTGACCGAGCCGCAATGCGGCACGGACCTTGGTCTGATCCGGTCGAAGGCCGTTCCGCAGGCGGATGGTACCTATAAAATCTCTGGTCAGAAGATCTGGATTTCCGCCGGCGAGCACGACATGTCGGACAACATCATCCACCTCGTGCTGGCCCGGATTGAAGGTGCGCCTGAGGGGATCAAAGGCATCTCGCTCTTCATCGTGCCGAAGTTCATGGTCAATGACGACGGATCGCTTGGTGAGCGGAACAACGTTTCATGCGGTGGCCTTGAAGAAAAAATGGGTATCCACGGCAACGCGACCTGCGTCATGAACTATGATGAAGCGACGGGTTTCCTCTGTGGTGAGGCCAACAAAGGCATGCGCGCCATGTTCGTCATGATGAACGAAGCGCGCCTTGGCGTTGGTCTTCAGGGCTATGCTGCTGCTGAAGTGGCGATGCAAAACGCTGCTGCCTTCGCGCGGGATCGTCTTCAGTCTCGTTCGGTCACTGGCACCAAAGCACCTGAGAAGCCCGCCGATCCGATTATCGTGCACCCAGATGTGCGCCGTATGCTGATGGACACGCGCGCCTTTGTCGAAGGCGCTCGTGCACTGACCTTCTGGGCTGGTTTGCAAGAGGACATGGCGCACAAGGCGCCGGACGACGAAACAAAACAGAAATCGTCCGACTTCATGGCGCTCCTGACGCCTGTCATCAAAGCCTATCTCACGGATAAAGGCTCGAAAGGCGCCAATGACAGCCTCCAAGTCTTTGGTGGCTCGGGCTTCACCGAAGAGTGGGGCATGTCTCAATTCGTCCGTGATGTGCGGATCGCATTGATCTACGAGGGCACGAACGGCATCCAGGCGCTCGACCTTGTCGGCCGTAAGCTGATGGCTGAGGGTGGCCGGTATTGGCAAACCTTCTTCAAAGAGATTGATGACTGGGGTGCCGATAACAAAGGCCAGTCGGATGCGCTTGATAGCTATATTGATCAACTGGGCGGCACCAAGAAAGAGCTCGAAGAGGCCACGCAATGGCTCGCGCAGAATGCGATGGCGAATTTCGATAACGCCGCTGCCGGTTCACACGATTACCTCCACATGTTTGGTCTCGTTGCGATCGGATACATGTGGTTGTTGATGACCAAAGAGGCGCTTGAGTGCGAAGGCGACAATGATCCGTTCTACAAGAACAAGCTCATTACCGCGCGTTATTTCTTCGAGCGCGTTCTTCCTGAAAGCTCCGTTCACTTGGCCAAACTCAAAACCGGTGCGGACAGCATGATGGCGCTCGACGCGGAGGCTTTCTAGGCCAGCGTCGGCAGGTTTACCTTTGCAGAACCCGGGCTCTCGCGGCCCGGGTTTTTTTTATGAACGGCTGGATCCATCCACGCTCTAGCCTCGCGCCGTTTTGGGGCCTAGCGTTGCGTAAAAGTCTTGGGAGACAACGATGACCGATCACATCAACAGGCGCTCACTTTTGGCAGGGGCGGCGGCCACGGCGGGCATCGCCAGCGCCGCAACGGGATCTGCGTCGGCGGCAAAAGAAGACGCTATCGACCTGTCCGGCTTGTCCATTCTGATCACCGGAGCCTCATCAGGCTTTGGCCGTCTAGGGGCTGAGCATTATGCGCGGCTTGGTGCGACGGTTTTTGCCAGCATGCGGAACGTCCCGCGCAATGAAGCCGAAGAGCTGATGGACCTGGCATCTGGTGAGAACCTCGACATCACCGTGGTGGAAATCGATGTGCAGTCGGATGAACAGGTGGCATCGGGCGTTGATGAAGTCCTGCAAGCAAGCGGCGGCACGTTGGATGTCCTCGTCAACAATGCCGGCATATCCTATGGCGGCCCCGTTGAGATGCAGGACATCGAGGCG
>JBCCBY010000085.1:0-10675 GCA_039033795.1 Pseudomonadota bacterium
CATTGGTCGCACAGGGGCGGAAGAAGAACGCTGACCCAGGAAAATCTGTGGGCGAATTGGTTGGGCTATACGCGGCGTATCTCCCCGATGAATAGATCACATGTTTGAGTGTGTTGATAGATTTGGCTTTTCTATCACTATTCACTGGCTGACCTTCACCCTCAAATTCTTCCATCGTGGTTACCTCTATTGCCCTCGGAGCGCCTGGTTATGAATAGGCGAAAAGCCTTGTTCGGCCGGTGACAGATGATGGTATTGCGTTCGAGCGGTCAAGCATTTTGGCTCGTTTCGGCACGACTGAGTCTTAAGATCCCAACTGTCTCAAACCAACGAAACCTGTGTTAATCAGCGACGATTTTGTCTGGGTTCAGCTGATTATCCGATAGAAAATGGCCAGTTCGCTTCTTTAGCTGAGCCGTATAAAAACCAGCACGTTCAAACGGGTCCGGAATGAAAACGCAGCCACTGATTGCGATTAGCCACATCAAAACAACAGATCTATAAAGAGCGGCGACTAAAGCGCAAACAGTCAGACGCCTAGGGACGAACACGCTGATACCAAACCCTTCACCACACGTCTTATCATTTCTGCAAGTCAACGAAATCTCTGTCAACTGACAAAGGCGCGTCGGCAGCGCTTGGCGGCGTTGTGGCCAATCGATCGAACAACCAAGGACGACGGGCAGACGCGAAGGGGTGTTGGAGTGAGCGATGCGTCTTGTCCGGCGGTCACGGTCCGTATGAGGCCGCAAGTGCTCCTCGGCAGCCATCACGCTGGTGACACGCTTAGGCGGCGGACCAATCGTTCATCTGATCACGCTTCTGCGACAGTCATTGCAGAACAGGTGCGCCTCACCAGCCAAAGCGCACCCCGGCCCTCGCGCCCACTTGGCCCGTTCGGTCACTCACACCGACAGCGGCATTGACGCTTGTTCTTTTGTTGATCCGTCCAGCGGCACTGAACGCCATGCCGTTTGAACCACCGAACGTGCCCCAATTGGCGCTTACAGCAAATTTCTCGTTTTGCTGCAGCCACGTACTGCCCGCAAGCGCCATCGAAATTGCCACGCCATCGTTCAGTTCTCGGATCTCCTCCGCGTTCAGCGCGACCTCTTTATTCAGCGAGGCCACCGATTCCTCAAAGGCAGTGATCCGGGTGTCCCAATCCTCAATAGCCAAGGTGTTCTCCAAGATGTTCGCGGTGTTTGTGTCGATTTGCGCTTGCGTCGCGCCACCATCAGAGGCGATGTTCCCATTCGAATCGGTGGTGAGCAGCTCAACGCTCCCCACCTGCCGGTTGCGGCTCTCTTCTGAGGTGACACCGGACACGGTCAATGTGCTGGATGCCGTGCCCAGAGCAATTTGATTGGCCGCCGATGTCTGCGCATTTGTCCCAATAGCCACCGCATTGTCATGCGACGCCACCGCTTCGGCGCCGAACGCGATCGCGCCAGAGGCAGTGGCTTGAGCACCGAGGTCGTCATTGTCGACGTCAGAACCAATGGCAATCGAGCCGTCACCGGAGGCAAGAGCGTTCTCTGCGGCCGCAAAGCTCTCCACTCCTGAAGCCACCGCATCATCCCCCAGAGCGGTGGCGCCTTCGGCGCTGGCAACCGTGTTTGCGCCGAGTGCGACTGCGTCATTGGACGTTGCTGAGGAGAAAACACCAATCGCAACACCATCAGATCCGCTAACAGAGGATCCAGCACCGACTGCTGTTCCTGCCACGGATTGTACCGATGCGTCCGGGCCAATGGCGATTGCGCCTGGCGCGGTGGTCGAGACAGCCCGGCCAATGCCAATCGAGTCGTCGCCAGCGACTGAAGCACCTGGCCCGACAGCGACGCTCGCGCGGTCATTGCTCGTCGACAAATCGCCGATCGCAATGCTGCCATCACCAGTAGCCTCTGCATTTTGCCCTGCGGCAACAGCCGCATCGGCGGATGCAACGCTGTTGGAACCAATTGCGATAGCGCCTGCGCTACCACTGGCAACGGCCCTGGTTCCGCATGCGAGGTTGCTGTTTGTTCCGCCGTTGCTTGTCGCCCCAGCAGTTCCATCAGCAACCCCGTCGCCGTTTGTGTCGAGGACGCAGTCCTCGGCCAATGCCTGCGTCGGTAAGCCAATAAAACAAAACGACATAGCAATCACCGATGCTGCCGTTGGTCCATATCTCATCATCACGCTCATCTCCCTGAGAAGCACCCTTTTCACGGGCTAAAGTGAAGAGAAGGATCCCGGCGGTGTCCAGTCCTGACGAACGCGAACACACCTCAACACGTTGGGAGGTGTCGACACATGCCAGGCCAAGGCGTTCCTCTGTTTAATGACATTGTGCAGATTGTGCCGAACAGAGGACCTCGAACAGGGCGGAGGCAGACCCCATCTCAACGAAGGCGGCCGAATCAAACGTGATTCGATCGGGCGCGGTCAGCCAACCCACGTACCATGCAGCGGTGCAGGAATCGGCTCAGACATCTCCCAAACAGCGATGGGGCCACGAGCAATGTCTTGACCATCAAAAAGAGACAGCACGGATCGCCCCAGGTGCGTATCGAACTGTGTTCCCATCAAGTAATGCTGACCGTTGGCAAGCGGAACAATGATGTGCTCGCCCATCATGGTTCGTGGATCTGCGCTCCATTCTGCGATCACGTCCCCGGATGGCGCGCGTGCTATGAGCGCGTTCGGTAGGCTGAGAGGAGAACGCACGCGGCCGATACAGTACTGTGTGTGAGCCGTTTCTGCGAGCCGCGGATCTCCCACGGGGAATTCTGACTCATCGGTGGAGAGCTCTGTCTTTGCACGTCCGTCCGGGTACAAGGTGATCCGCTCAAAGAGCGACTCCCGCGTGCCTGTGAAGGGCCGCCCATTGATGACCGCTCTCGCTTCTGTCTCGATCCAGCTTGGATCGTCGAGCGAGCAAGCTGCGAACCTGATTGTCCCATCCCTGTCCTCGAAACCGCCAAAGTGATGGAATTGAAACCGTGCTGGAAGCTCGTAGCGCCTGACGATCTCAAAGTTCTCCTTCTCGATCACAACATAGAGTCTTGGCTCATCGGCATGCCAGCGAAAGTGATCAAGATAGGCGCCTCCTTTCTGACTGATTGTGTAGGGAGGAAATCCGATAACAAGATGATTCTTTGTGCTGATGAAATCATGAACCATCGCCTTTGGAAATCCGTTGAGGACACGATACCGCCGCAACGTGCCCGTCGGCGCGATCTCGCTGAGGATGAGCTGTCCTGTGAAGGCCGAGAAACCGTATGCCCAGAGCGTGCCATCGGCGTCCCGGCGGGGGTGGGCGCTGAAGGGAACCCCCTCAAAACCTTCACCCAAAACAAGACGACCAAGCGTCGATAGGTTGGAAGGATCGACGCGATGCGGGCTTCCGCCTTCCCAAAGAGCCCAGAGTTCGCCGCCCCGTTCGATAACCGAGATGTTGGCCGTGTTGATCTCATCGGCTGCACGGACCCCGAGCGATGCGTCGGGCACGTGATCGAAGGATGGGTAAAGAAACGTCCCTGCTTCGCGTTCACGCTTGAACTTTGACGTCTCGATATAGCAGGCTTCATGGGTTGCTTCCCCGTCGCCAAAGCGAAAAGCGCTCAGCATACCGTCACCGTCGAACCAGTGCTCTGTTCGCACGCCGCCACGCTCATGCTTGGCGGGGCCGTTCAAGAAATAAGTCCCGTGCAGATCGCTTGGCCGCCTTCCGGCGATAAGGCGCAGTGGCCTTTGGGGGATACCTGAATCAGCCACTGATCGGAACGCCAAGGCAAGGCGGGCAAGTTCTGTTTGCCCCGATGCTTGAGCAGCCAGCGTAAGCGCGCCGGTTGAGAGGCTGGCAAGAAGAAAATCGCGTCGGTCCATCGGTTCGCCCCCGCCCTCAGCGTATGCTGATCGTTTGGCGGTTGAGCCCTGGTTTGACGTCGAAACGGGCGGCCTCGAAGGATGGGGGCCCATAGCTGGCGGGGGCATTGTTGGAAAACGCAAAGGGCTCAATTGGCATACCGGTCAGGTTTGTGTCGAGCTCTTCATTCCCGTTGAGATCGTGATACGCCTGGATCGCGTAGGAGCCTGGCTCAAGCTCGGTGAACGTGAACGTGGCGACACCGAGGGCGACATCGCCACGTGATCCAGCAAAGGGGCGTTGCGCCTGATATCCTTCAGGGCCGTCAAAAAGCGCCATCATGATGGCCCCCTCGGCAAGGTCAGCGTTGAAGGTCACCTCGAGCGTTGCGGCTTCCTTGCCGCTCGGAATCGTCGAGCATGCAGAGGCAAGGAATGCTAAGATGGGGATGATCTGGGACATAGTCATGGAAGCTCCTCAAGGTTGAGCGGCGGGGTGCCGCGGGCTTCCACAGGGTAAGGATCCGGGCAAAAAGCTCCCATGGCGAGACCTGTTCAGTGGCGACAGAAACCGGTCAATTCGCGTAAAACAAAAGGCGATTCGCGATGCAGGTGCTCACCGGGATCAAGTCCAAGCTCGAATCCGTGATGGGTGAAGAGGCTCTTCAAAGCATCGGCATCCTCGCTGCAATCGTCGGCGTCCTGTCCTTCCTAGGCCCTTTCAGGACAGGCGATGATCTCGGACCAATCGCGCTTGTTGCCTATTGGTCCTTGTCCATCAGCGCAGGATACCTCGGTGGTCAGCTGCACGGCCGGGCGATCCTTCCCGCCCTTTTGCGCCGCAAGGCATCGCGCCTTGCGCCCGTCACGAGGATCGCTGCCATCACGTTTTGTGCGTGCGTGAGCGTCTTCCTTTTAGAAGCCCTGCTGAGAGAGCCTGTTCCGCTCAGCTATGCCGCGTTTATTGTGATTCCGGTGCTTGTGATCTCTCTGGCCGTTGCTGGGATCTTTTACTTAAGAGCGGCCCGGGTCGACGACCGTCTTCGTGCCGATCCATGTTTCGAGGCCTTTCGGGCGCAATGGCCGAGCGGCATCAGGCAGGACAAGCTTGTGATGCTTTCCGCGGAGGATCATTTTGTCCGTGTGACAACACAAGGCGGCGAAGCCCTTGTGAGCATGCGGTTCACCGATGCCCTCGAGGCCGTCTCTCTCTCCAACCAGGCACCAGGGTCCATCGCAGCTGGTGGGTGGCAGAAGGTGCCCCCTCTCACCTTGACCGCCGTGGAGGGAGGTGGACCTTGACGGTGGAGGGTGTCGAGGTCCCCGTCAGCCGGCGATACCGTCCCGACGTGAGAGCTCAGGGTTGGGACAAGCTCGGCCGGTGAACCGCAGAAGGGTTGAGCGGCGCTGAGAGCTGCCATCGGCAGGCACGGGACGTGAATGGTGATAAGACGAAGCCGTTGCAGCAATGGGCATGTCATTCGCATGATCGGGCACGCAACGCAGCCATCCGGCTTCTACCATTGAGGGTCTTGCACGCTCAAAGGGAAGCATAGATGGCCGGTCAACATGACAACTACTCATACCAGATCACGGGGTTTGGAGCGGACGACAGTCTCAAGAAAGCGTTTGGCCCCAAACCGGACGTAAGCGAGGGCTTCGTTCGCATACGAGTCCGATATGCTGGCTTGAACTTCGCCGACATCATGCAGCGCAAAGGGGTGTATCCTGGGATCCAAGACGCTGGCTTGCCCTACACGCCTGGGATGGAAGTCGTCGGCGACGTCGATGCAGTTGGGCCTGGCGTACCAGGCCTAGCCGTTGGGGATCGGGTGTTCGCAAAGCTCGAAATGGGCGGTTACGCAGCGTATGTCGTGGCACCCATTTCCCATGTCTTTGCCGTGCCTGGCAGCATCGAGGACAAAGAGGTCCTCGGCCTTGTTGGAACAAGTGGTCAGACCGCGTATGGGTTAGCCAAGAGCCTCAAATCATCCGATGGCCGACCAGTCTTTATCACCGCGGCCGCAGGCGGCGTTGGCTCCATCCTCATCCAACTCTGTAAACATGCGGGGCGCACGGTGATCGCGGGCGTGGGAAACGAAGACAAAGCCTGGCACACCGCGAAATTAGGGGCGGATCAAACCGTCCGATATGACCGTGAAGGATGGGAAAAGACGCTTCTCGATTTCGCAGGGGAAGCAGGTTTAGCAGCCGCGATTGATTCTGTGGGCGGTGCACCCAACCGCGGAGCGCTTGCGGCTTTAGGCAACTGGGCAGAGCTTGTGTTTTTTGGCGGCGCAAGCGGTGATCTTGTGGGCCTTCCGCCCGATCTGGTGTTTCCTTTTGTTGCTGGCTGCAACTCAATTCGTGGTTTCGGCCTCATTGGTTATTATCTCAGCGGTCCGAACGTCCTGACAGAGACGATCCAGGGTCTGTTTCAGGCGCGGGTCAACGGCGCGATATCGCATATCACGACGACTGTCTTTCCTTCATACGAGATCGAGGAAGCCCATTGGAGCCTGGGATCGCGTCAATCCATGGGCAAGCTGCTGCTTGATATGCACGAATGATCTACGACGTCACGGCCGCGTTTAAGGAAGAGACTGCGCGTCTCTTCCTGTCCAAGCTCGAAGATGGGAGCATCGAAGCGCTCAAACCCGATGGGCCAGAAATCGTTGCGTCGATGAGCCGAGCTGTCGTCTTGCGGGATGGTCGTGTGTCTTGGACTGAGACTTGTTACTGCAATGTGCCCCTCGCGCACGAACGCGAGACGGTTCTGGATGCTTATTTCGATCAGATCGTCGCGAAAAAGTCTTCTGGCTCTTGCAAGCTGGACGGTGTGTCGTTCATGGATTGGCTTGAGACACTCAGCCTGCAGACCGAAGCGTCTGAAACGGTATAAGCCGGCGCACCCAGACCTTAATCCCATCGCGTTGCCTAATCTGTCAGGGGTTGGGTCGATGTGAAGATGTACCGCGCAAGCTTCCAATCTCCGTTGTCCTGTCTTTGCAGGATGAAGATCTCTTGGTTGGCGGCTGGCATCTCTGCCCCGCTTTCCAGTTGAACGAGTGTTGCCAAACCTTGCGAACGAATAAAGGCCCAGTCCGGTCCGGTCCGCACGATCTCATCAATCGTCAGCGCAGCATTGATGCGAACGTTGGCAAAGAAATACGCATAGGCTGACTTGATCGCGTCGCGACCTTCGATTGGAAGGCTGTTTTGGGGCATCCACACACCGTCTTCGCTAAAGGTCTCTGCAACTGCTTCCGCATCATTTGAATTCAGAGCGTCTTCATAGGCTTGAAGGGCCGCTTCTAGAGCAGCCATTTCGTCCGTTTGTGATGTCGCCGTGGTTGGTGATGCTGTGATCATCACGGCGACTGCGAACACGCAGTGTTTGAGGGTCATGTCGTTCCTCCGAGGGGTGCCTATTTGATCGGCTCTTGAGCACCTTTGCGCGCGGGACACATTCGTCTTTGGTCACCGAGACGGTAGAAAGGCACGCGTCGACGGGCCTGCCTATTCGCGCAAGAATTCTGCCTAATCCTGCGAGGCCGTCGCGTTTTTCCTGTCAACGCCGCGGCTTTGGCGTAACCTTGGAGCTTGGAGGCGTGAATGACCATTGATGGCCTGAACAAGGCCGTGGGCGTGTTTTTGTCCGCGCGGCCTGGGGACGACGAACGAATCGAAACGGGGGTCCCGGGTCTTTGGATTTATGCCAAGTCGGAACCCACGACCATTGATGCCGCGATCTACACCCCGATCGTCTCCCTGACCCTGCAGGGCGAGAAGGAAGTCCGTTGGGGCACCAACGCGCGCGGCTTCCGCCCTGGTGAACGCTTGATCGTCAGTCATGATTTGCCGGTCCAATCATGCATAACGCAGGCCTCGATGGTCGCACCATTTCGTGCGATCGCCCTGAACCTGGATCTGCCGCTTTTACGGGATCTGCGCGATACGTGGGACGGCCCGTTGCCAGACGATGACAGGGGAGAGGTGATCGCGTGTGATGTGGCTGACGAGGGCTTTGCTGACGCACTGACTCGCTACTTCGCATTGCACAAAGATGCGAATTCTGCGCGTCTGTTGGGGCCAATCCTACACAGAGAATTACACGCGAGACTGCTTATTGCTCCGCATGCCCGGATGCTTCGTCGACTGTTAAATCAAGAAAGCCAGGCAAGCCAAATTGCGAGATCAATCGCGCAAATTCGTCAGGACCTGTCCGAGCCGGTCATCATCTCCGATCTCGCGCGAGCGGCCGGCATGTCCGTCCGATCCTTTCATGCGCACTTCAAGACGATCACGGAGACGTCTCCGCTGCAGTACCAGAAAGAACTGCGGCTTATAGAGGCTCGACGCCTGATCCAAGCAGAAGGTAAAGCCGTTGGAACCGCGGCGTTCGAAGTCGGTTATGAAAGCTCGACGCAATTCAGTCGAGAGTTCGCGCGCCGATTCGGTATACCTCCTAGCAAGGCCAGTGCTCAATGTGTTTGCAGAACGTCAGTAGGCGATTGACCCTCGCGATGGAACGGATAGCGGCCAGTCGCCGGAACGCCTTTGTCACCGAAGAGCGAGAGCAGCGGATCATCCTTATGGAACAATCAACCAAAGGAGAAACACAATGAGCCTAACACTGAGCAAACGGGTCGACGCTCCCTGGTCGCACGGATGGATCACCCCAAGAGAACCAGCGCATGCCATCGAGCAAGCCGGCACGGGTAAGATCGTCAAAACTGAGAACCAGCCATTCGTCGATACTTTTGATGCCGAGGTCGATCACGTGGCGGAAGAGCTTGGTGGTTCTAAACGCCGCGTTTGACCCGCCACGACCACGTGTGGCGCGCATGATCCGCGGCGGCAAATCACCCCACGAACCATCCCCTCCGAAGCGGCGTTATCGGCCGGATTGACGCCCGTCAGGAACGCGATGTTCTCCACCAGCAACCCGCAAGAAAGCGATCAGCTTCCGCCAGCGACTGAATATTTGATCTTTGCGTTCCGGGTCTCGAGAAGTTCTTCGAGGGTGATGCCCTTCATGCCCGAATAGATGTCGAGGTTGGAGACACCCACCGCTGCGCCAAGTTTTTCGAGCACGAAAAACGTCGCCCCCTGGTGAATAAGGCCCCGCCAGTCGCGCTTCCGGATCAATTCGCGCTCATCGGCGTCGAGATCCGCCTCACTCATTAGGCTCTCTGGATCGTCGAGAAACCGCGCCCGCACCTTGGCGTCCACCAAACCATGAAGGAATTCGTTGAGCTTGTAGGCCGAGGCTGCTCTCTCCAAAGAGAAAGGATAGGTCCCCTCCACCTGCTCAATGCCTTTGAGCTGGGCACCGACCTCGGCCAAACTCGCAGCGGTGTTCGCTTCATCGGCATCGGGTTCCAGCACCAATGTGGCAATGGCCGTCATGGACGGTAGATAATAGCTGCTTTGGACTCTCTTCACGTTGTCACCCATGGCGCCGCGCATGATCAGCCACATGATCACCTCGACACCCTCGGCCCCGCCGCGAAGAGTATAGTCCGTGTGCGTTAACTTCGTGAGGGTTTCTGGGTCCTTCTCCAAAAGATCCATGAACTCGTGATCCCAGTCCGGGTTGTTGAACCCGGCGCGCTCGCCATGGACCTGATGGGACAACCCGCCGGTGCCCAAGACGGCCACCCGCAAATCCTCCGGGTAGCTTTCAATCGCTGCCTTTAAAGCTTGCCCAAAGCGATAGCATCGCCGCGCGGTCGGGATAGGATATTGCAGCACGCCCACCTGTAAAGGAACGATGGGCACGCCCCATTTCCCATCCGCGTAGTTGAGAATCGACAGGGGCGAAAAACAACCATGATCGAGTGGGCGATCCCGGAAAAACGAGAGATCGAACTCCTGCTGCATCATTGCATGGCCGATATGCCGTGCCAGGTCCGCATGCCCCATAAGCGAGGGAAGATCGCGCGCACCGCCGCCCTCATCGGCGGGATCATAGCTGTCATCGACCCCCAGCGTGAAGGCGGAATAGTGATCGAAAAAGAAACTCGTCACATGGTCATTATAGATCACGAACAAAACGTCTGCGCGGACCGACTGGAGCCAATCTTTGACCGCCCCCAGATTGTCAAAGACCGGCTGCCAATCACCCTGATCACCCAAACCACGATCAACCGCAAAACCAATAGTAGGTGTGTGAGAGACACCGATACCGCCAACAATTGTCGCCATGACCAGATCCTCAATGATAACCAAATGACATTCGTTGATCGAAAACGCCGATCAAAAACAATGAGGAGAGGTTGTCAAACACACAGCCCTCTCCTCATCGCCACGGGAAGCTCGTTGCCCTAGAACTCAAAGCCGACGCGGACGCCGTAGACCCTGGGTTCGGTAACATTCACACCAGCCGTCCCCTCGGCACCCGGAGGGAAACCAACGGGAGCGCGCGTGATTTGTACATCGTTCTCGATATTACGGACAAACATGCCGATGGAGTACCGATCATCCGGCGCGGTGTAGGTTAAGTTGGCATCCGAACGCGTATAGGCATCTTGTTTAAACTGAAACGCATCCGTGAAATTCGAGACGATGTAGCCGCTGTCATAACGTGTCGCGACCCGGCCCAAAATAGCACCGCCATTCGGCAAGTTCCACTCACGGGCATACTCAAAGCGAGCGGTAAGATCAGAAACAAGATCAATCGACCGACCCGACCAATCGGAGAACACCGCACCCACAGGCGGGAAGGTGCTCGCTTCCCGGGCACCAGCGGTATAGTCGGTATACTCGCCGCTCATCAGAGAGAAACCAAAGCGAACCGTGTCTTGGCGTGTCGGCTCCC
>JBCCBY010000086.1:0-10659 GCA_039033795.1 Pseudomonadota bacterium
AAAGCAATCGCTGCCATCGAAGACCCGCCGGAGAACAGCTGCGATGACGACATACTGCTGGCCTTGATAGGTGTACGTCATAGGCGTCGCTTGGGCGCCCGCGGGAAGCCGGCCTTTCCAAAGCTCTTCGCCGGTCTCGACGTCGAAAGCGCGAAGGTAATTGTCCATCGCGGCACCGATGAAAACCAGGCCAGCGCTCGTGATGATCGGTCCACCAAAGGTCGGTGTACCCGTCTTGAGTGCCACAAGACCGTCGGTCAGGTCCTCCGTCGTCCCATGGACCTGGCGCCAGACGATCTCACCTGTGCTGAGGTCAACACCCGCCAAAATGCCCCAAGGCGGCGGCGTGCAGGGAAGCCCCAGCGGCGACAACAATGGTGAGCGGCGCATGGTGTAGGGCGCGCCCTCCATCGGCGCGAATTCAGCGTCATCCGCGATAAACTGTGCCGTCGGACGCTCTCCCTCTTTCGGTGTGAGTTCAACGAAACCGCCCAGGTTCGACATGTTCACCACTAGAAGGTTGCGCGCCGGATCAAAGGCCGCGCTGCCCCAATTCCCGCCGCCGCCCTGGAAGGGATAGGCAAGCGTGCCCTCCTCCACCGGCGGTGTGTAAAGACCATCGCGGCGCAGCTTTCTGATCTTGCTCGCGCAAGCGCGTTTATCCCAGAGGGTGACACCAAATGCATCGCTCGGGTCCAATTGAGTGGGCACGAGAGGCGGCGTCTGCGCTGGGAAGGGCTGGGTGGGCGAGAGAACCTCTCCGTGGGCGGCGTCTTGGGGTACGGGGCGTTCTTCAATGGGTAAAAAGGGCTCGCCTGTCTCCCGGTCAAGGACAAAGATGAGACCCATCTTGGTGATTTGAGCGACGACGTCGTGGATCTTGCCGTCGCGCGTCACCTGATAAAGCCCAGGCTGAGCCGGGAGATCATAGTCCCACACGTCGTGGTGCACGGCCTGGAAGTGCCAAACGACCTCGCCCGTTGCGGCCCGAAGGGCGACAAGAGAATTCGCATACCGATTATCGCCCACCCGGTTGCCACCATAGTAATCGGGGCTCGGGCTCGATGTCGGCAAGAAGACAAGCCCGCGTTCATGGTCGACCGCTATCGTCGACCATACATTGGTATGCCCTGTGCGGGCGGCCGAGCCATCGGCCCAGCTTGACCAAGCCGGATCATCAGGGATTTGCGGGATCGGATTGAAACGCCAGCGGAGCGCACCCGTGCGCGCGTCAAAGGCGTGCACCGTCCCGGTCGGCGCGTCTGTCCGTAAGTTATCGCTGATGGCGGAGCCTGTGATCACCAAATCGTCGATGATCGCAGGTGCTGAGGTGATCTGATACTCCCCCGGCCACCGGAGCGGCATGTTGGGCTCAACCTTGATGGCGCCACCATCACCAAACGCCGTGCACGGCGTGCCTGTCTTGGCATCGAGGGCAATGAGGCGCGAATCCACCGTTCCAACAAAAATCCGTGTGCTGCATTGCTCCGACCTAGCACCCAACCCATCAACCCAATAAGACACGCCGCGGCAGGTGTACTGGTTGGCTGGATTGCGTTCCAACCCCACCTCTGGATCAAACCGCCAGAGCTCTTCGCCTGTTGCTGGGTCAACCGATATCACTTCGGTGAATTGGGTGCAGAAGATCAGCTGGTCACCGATCAAAATCGGTGTGGTTTCGAAGGCTGAGCGCCTGCCGACACTTTCTCGGCCATCGAGGGCGCCGGTTCGAATGGACCACACAACCTCGAGCTCGCCGACATTGGCAGGAGTGATCTGGTCAGCCTTGGCATAGCGCGTTCCTTTGGCGTCGCCGCCATAAACCCGCCAGCTTTCACCTAGCTCAGGCGGAGGCGTGGTCACGACCTCCGCACGACCATCGATGGAAAGATCGTCCCACACCCCGAGCATGATCCAGAAGGCAGAACCGCCCAGAAAAGAAACCGCCACAAACAGGGCGAAGACAACGGTGAGGAAGCTTATCGAACGCCGCAACATGGGGTGAGGCTACCCCATATGCGGCGCCGGGTCAGCAGCAGCGGTTCTCGGCATTTTGTCTCTTTTTCTCTTCCGCCAAAAACTGGGTTCCGCGATCGGTACCATAGACTTGCGCCTGCGCCATGGTGTGGAACATCTCCCAAACGACACCTGATGGATCGCGGGTCCAGTGCTTGTCGCTATGGGCATAACAACATTCCGCCTTCGGCTCATCCCTGATGGGCGCGTCAACAGAGGCGAGACGAGCGGCAAGCTCTTCAAGCTCGTTTTCCGTCTCGGTTTTGATCCCGACATGATCGATCCCAAACCCCCGGGCCTCTTGGCGGCTGATGGCAAGATGCAAATTGGGGTCGTCAACCTCCCAACGGACATAGTCGGGTTTTTCAAGCGTGGGCTCTTGGCCAAAGATCGCTGAGTAGAATTGCTTCGATGTCTGAAGATCATCGACACTGATATGAAGATGCAGGCGTTTCATGCTGTGGCTCCTTTGGTTTGGAGGGCTGTGGCTTCCAGCCCCTCGATGATTTCGGGAAGGCCCTGGCAGCAGCGCGCCATCAAGAAGGACGCGACGCCTCGGAGGGCGGCAAAATTAGCGCGATAAAGGATCGTCCGCCCCAGTCGTTCTGAGCTGACCAGGCCAGCTGTACCAAGAACACTGAGATGCTGCGACATTAAATTATGCCGTACACCAAGATGTTGCGCGACATCCCCTGCCTTGATCCCATCATCGCCCGCCTGCACCAGCAATGTGAGCGCATCGAGCCGGGTTCCCTGCGACAGGGCGGAGAAGATCTGAAGGGCTTGTTCCTTTTCCATGGGCACAAGATAACGCCGCCCACGAATATGTCAATAGGTCATGACATAACGAATTATTGGCACCACCGATCGTTGGCAAAACATGCGCCCGCGCCTGAGGATGTGACTTGCGGGCCGCTTCGGTATTGGACATTCTGATGCCGTGGTGAAGGTGAATGTTCTGTTGCGTGCGCCCAGTGCGGTTTTGCGTCTTTTGCGCCGCGATGCGCATTGGCGGCAAACATCTTTGACGGCGGCGATTGGCTCAGGGATCGGGCTCGTCAACGATGTCTTCTCCCCCATTGCTCAGTTCTACGCCTTGATGTTTGGTGCCGCGGCAACGGTTTTTGCGCTGTCCTTTCTGCGCTGGCGCAAGCAGCGCCAATCGGGGGTTTCGGCACCGCGGCAACAAAAGCGGCGCGCCAAAACGGCGATGGCGAGCCTGATCTTTGCCGTCTCTATTCTCCCCTTCTGGATGCTTAATGGCGCCAATCGTGAAGAAGGCGGCACGCTGGCGGCGCTCGTTCCGCAAGTGCAAGATGCGCAGCAAGCTATCCTCGGTGAGCTGAGCATTATTCGTCAAACAATGGAGCAGGTGCGCGCTGAGCAACAAGTGCAAACCGAGATCCTCCAAGAAACAGCCGCCGAGCAAGAACGGCAAGGGGAGACGCTCACAGACATCGCCGAAAGCGCAGCCCGGCAAGAAGAAGACATCGGTGCCCTGCGCGCCAGCAATGAACGCCAGGAGGAGGATCTGGGCGCGCTGCGGGACAGCAGCGAGCGCCAAGAGGGTAGCCTCACGGGCATCGAGGACTTGATGAGTGTTTCGGTGGCTCTTGAACGGTTAGCCCAAGCGACAGCCGAGCGTGACGGCACGGATATTGGTCAAACCGAAGCCGTGCAGGCGTTGCTTGCGCAAGGAAGGCGTCTTCAAGGCCGCGACTTCTCCGGCATCGCTTTACGGGATCTCCAGGCACAAGGCATCGACCTCTCCAAAAGCCCGCTTCATTTCACCGACCTCAGCGGTGCCAACCTCAAGGGCGCCATCCTGACCGAAGCGAAAATGAAGTTCACGGATCTAAGCGGTGGTGCTGCGCTCGATGGCGCGAACTTAACGAATATTGAAAGCCACTTCCTGATCGCACCAGACTTGGACCTTCAGGGTGCAGACCTTTCGAGTAGCCAGTTCATTGGCGCCGATTTCAAAGGCGCAAACTTTGCCGGTGCCAATCTGCGCAACACACGCTTTTTGTTGTCAGATTTCGAGGGTGCCAATTTCGAGAACGCAGATCTGACGGGTGCGATCTTTCTCTTATCTCGTTTGACAGGGGCAACGTTGAAAGGTGCAGAATTGTCAGAGACCATGCTCGATACATCCTTTGTGGACGATGACGCGCTCGATCGCGATCAGCTCAACGGGACGTGTCGCCGGTATATCGGAGAAGCGCGCATCGACGTTTATGAAAACATCGGTGAACGGTTTGATGATCCGTCGGACCGTGATGGATACCGGTACAACTGGTTCTCTCCCAACGCCTACTTTCTCACGGCCGAAGAAAGACGCGATTCTCTTTTCGGATGGCCCTATTGGGAGCCGCGGCTCTATCACTCAGCAAGCAGTCTTTGCGAGAGCACGTTCGATGACCGAGGTCTTGTCTCGACCTATTCGCCGCTCGATTTCCGTCTTCGTCTCGACCGTTCGTATCTGGGCCAACGCGACCGGCGAGCGTTTGTGCGAAGCCACTACGCCGAGCATTACCGGCGTATGCTGAAGACGAACGATAGTGACCAACTCTTCAAAGGGGTGATGGCCCCTCAACGCAAGTGGATCACGACCTACAAAAAAGCGCTTGGTCGCTATAGGCCTGCGCGAGGCACAGCGTTCTCTGTGCACCAACGCGAGCACGTGCT
Organism: Pseudomonadota bacterium; assembly: GCA_039033795.1. Lineage (GTDB taxonomy): Bacteria > Pseudomonadota > Alphaproteobacteria > Caulobacterales > Parvularculaceae > Parvularcula. The sequence goes on from JBCCBY010000086.1 coordinate 4,705, forward strand.
CGCAGCACTATGGCGTGCAGACGCCTATGAACCGAGCACAGAGAATCTCGGCTACCTCACCGACAGCGCTTTGAAAGAGGCGCCTGCGGATTCCGAACTCGCGGCGCTTTGGACACCAAATAGCAGCGGTAACACGTTGATTGGCGGGACAAGTGATGCGTTTCCCTTCTATCTCGCACCAACCGAAGCGGCAGAGGCCTATCGCGCGCATGTGGTCAAAACCGCGCCTGCCTTTCGGGACATCAGTATTCACCTCGACATCAAACGACGCAGCCGGCGAGGCTATCAAGTCAATCCAGAGACAGGCCGGAATGAGCAGATCTTTACGATGGAGATCGAGGGCTATAATCTGCAGGCCCCCGAACAATCCAACCAACAGGTCAGTTTCCATGATGGCTCATTGTGGCAAAATCGCGGTGGCTCGAACACTGGCCCATTTAATACGCTCCCGGAGAGCGTGATCGACGCTATGGAAGGACGCGGCGGTCTCTTCACCAGTGTTCGTTCGGGGCAGTTGTTTATTGTCTTGGACGACTGGCGCAGCGACGAGATTGCGGCTCTGCCAACAACCTTGACCTCAGAGCAGATCAGAACGCTGCGCGAGCTCTCTGTCAATTTGGACTACCGGATTGGACGCACGCTTCATCGCGACCCGGATAACAGTCTCCTGATTGTCGAGGGAAAGCTGACCGGAAGCGACATCGTCATTGGTTCTGATGGTTTGCCCGGCCAATAGTGCCTGACCTGCCCTAAACCCGCCGCTGATCACAGCCGCTCTCACGCCAGATTAACCTCGTGCTTGTCCATTGCTCGCGGGGAGAACCCCCCTTCTTGGGCAGGCAGAAGCCAGCCCTTCGCGTAAGTGAAGGAACACATTGTGGACGCAGCGCTGAAGCTGATCGGTAACGACAGCAATCGTGATGTCGTGTTTGCACTCGGCGTGCTGACGATCTTGGTCGTCCTTTTCGCGCCGCTACCCGCCTGGGCGCTCGACCTTGGCCTCACCTTCTCCCTCGCCTTTTCGATCTTGATCTTGATGGTCGCCCTGTGGATCGAAAAACCCTTAGATTTCAGCTCGTTTCCGACCGTTTTGCTGATCGCGACGATCTTACGATTGGCGCTCAACATCGCCTCCACACGGCTCATTCTCTCCCATGGGCACACCGGAGGAGATGCTGCAGGCGGTGTGATTTACGGCTTCAGTCAGCTGATGATCAATGGCAATTTCGTCATTGGTCTTATCGTTTTTGCGATCTTGGTGATCATCAATTTCGTTGTGATCACCAAAGGTGCAACACGGATCGCCGAAGTGGGCGCCCGTTTCACCTTGGACGCGATCCCTGGCAAACAGATGGCGATCGACGCGGACCTCGCCGCCGGCCTGATCGACGATGTCGAGGCACGGACGCGGCGCAAAGATCTTGAAGACGAAAGCGCGTTCTTTGGTGCCATGGACGGTGCCTCAAAATTTGTCCGGGGTGATGCCATTGCTGGCATGATCATCACCTTCATCAACATCATCGGCGGCATGATTGTCGGTGTCGCGCAGATGAACCTGGTGATGGGTGACGCCGCAGCAAGCTACACGACCTTAACGGTGGGTGATGGCCTCGCCTCGCAAATCCCGGCGCTTGTGATCTCACTGGCCGCTGGTCTCCTTGTCACCAAGGGCCGCAACGAAGGCTCGGCTGATAAGGCTGTCATGGCGCAGCTCGGTGAATATCCCAAAGCACTTCTGATGGTGGCAGGCATGATGGGGGTGATGGGCTTTGTCCCCGGCCTTCCTTTCGTGCCTTTTGTCGGCATTGCAGCAGGTATCGCGGGATTGGGCGTTTGGTTGCCCAATAGGCGAAAAACGGCCGCCGCCCTTCTACAAAAACAAGACGAAGCTGTCGTCGAAGAAAAAGAAATCCCGGCCGAGGATAGCCTCAAGATCGAGGACCTCCAGCTCGAGGTTGGCTCACGCCTCCTGACATTGATCTCAAACCCAGAGCGGGGTCTTCCGAACAAGGTCAAATCCTTGCGCCGCCGCTTTGCCACCGAGTTTGGCTTTTTGCTGCCGCCTGTACGGATCAAAGACAACCTCTACGTCCCGCCCGATGAATACAGAATCTCCGTCCACGATGTGGAAGTGGCCAAAGGCGTCGTACGCAGCGGCTGCGTCCTCGCGATCGACCCCGCGGGCGGGCCTGTGGATCTCCCGGGCGAGGAAACCACCGAGCCGAGCTTCGGGATGGTTGCGCGCTGGATCAACAATGCGTCGGCAGAGGAGGCCGAAGCGAAGGGCTACACTGTTGCCACAGCCGACAGTGTGCTGATCACGCACCTTTCAGAGACAATCAAAGACAGCCTACCCAACCTTCTTACCTATTCCGCCATGCAGCGCCTGATCGATACGCTGGAGCCGGAGTACCGCAAACTGCTCGCCGATATTGTTCCTGCACAATTAAGCCAAGTGGCTCTGCAGCGGGTCTTGCAAGGGCTGCTGGCTGAGCGGGTGTCGATCCGGAACCTGCCTGCGATCCTTGAGGCCGTTTCGGAAGCCACGGGATGGACCCGCAGCCCAAGCGCGGTGATCGAACATGTCCGTCAGCGCCTTTCGAAACAAATCTCGACGGCGCTTCAAGGCGATGATGGCTACGTTGCTGTGATTGCGCTCTCCGGTCGTTGGGAGCGGACTTTCCTTGAAAGCCTTCAAGGAGACCCCGGCAGCGAGCGCGTCTTCGCCATGCCGCCAAACCAGGTCCAAGACTTCATCGCCGCCGCCCGCGCGCTTCTTCAGAAGTACAAGGACCAGGACCCACCCCCGGTTATTCTCTGCTCAGCGGAGGCACGGCCCTTTGTCCGCTCTCTTCTTGAGCGCGCGGCCCCGATGGTTCCAATTATTTCACACAATGAGCTGCATAGCTCTGTGGCAATCAAAACCGTGGATCAGATCGGATGATGAACCGGCGTCTTCTCTTCCTCTGTGGCCAAAAAGAAGGCCTTGCCTTTCGCCAGCATGCTGAAAGCCTCGCGCCGGGCATCGAAACGCTTTGGGTGGATAACGTCGAAAGCCTGGATGTCGTCACGGAAGAAAACGCAGAGCGGACACGCCTTTTAAGTTTCCTGACCGATGTGATCGTCCCCCAACGCATTCTCCGTCGGCTTGGCCCAACGCCCTACAATGTCCATCCCGGATCGCCCGATTATCCGGGTGCCCATGGAATCAACTTTGCGATCTGGGAAGGGGCTGAAACATTCGGGGTCACCGCCCATGAGATGACCGCCAGCGTCGATAGCGGCGCGATCGTCATTGCCGATCGGTTCGACCTGCCCGCCAATGCGGATGCTTTGAGCTTTGGCGATCACGTCTATGCGCGCGCGGTCAGCGTGATGGACCGCGTCATCCGCCATTGTGCGGCGAGCGATCGCCAACTGCCCCTTGCCGGTACCCGGTGGTCACCACGCCAATGCACCAAACGCCGTCTGGATGGTCTTCTCGCCGCCGCACCTTCGCTGCTGCCTGCTGATTTCAGCCGCCTTCAGCGGGCCCTTGGCCCTGACCTTTGGCCCAACGACTTCGCGAAGCATCGTCATGGTTGAGATCCCGCTCGAAAACGTGGCGGAACCCATCACGGTCTTGATTCTCACTTTCGCGAGGATCGGCACCATTTGCATGCTGATGCCCGGCCTTGGCGAATCCTACGTCCAGCCGCAGATCCGCCTCAGTATCGCCTTAACCTTAAGTATCATTCTGTCCGTGTCTGTGGGCGGCAACCTTCCTCCGATTGAGGGCTTTGGCGACATCGTGTTCGCCATGGCTTCTGAAGTCGTGGCTGGCCTCATTTTTGGCGGCGCCATGCGCATGTTCCTCGCCGCCCCTCAAATTGCTGGACAGATGACCTCGCAGCTGACGTCCCTGTCCAACATTTTCGCCTCGGGCGCTCCTTTGATGGAGGCAAGCTCGATCCTCGGTGCCTGGTTTGTGGTGGGCGCTATTCTCTTCATCTTCGTCTCGGGCGTGCATTACCTCATGATCGACGCCATGGCGGTCAGCTATGCTGTGATCCCGCTGGGCGGTTTTCCGAACATGGGTGATGCCGCCGCGGGCCTCACCAAGATTTTTGCTGGCGTCTTCGCCCTTGGTATTCAGATGGCGGCGCCCTTCATATTGCTGTCGATCATCTTCAACCTGGGGGTTGGCCTTATCAACCGTATGCTGATGAGCCTGCCTCTCTATTTTGTCGCTATGCCGGTCTCAATCTTGGGCGGGGTTTATGTCCTCGCCTATGCGATCGCGCCAATTCTCGCAGCTTTCCGCTCGGCCTTCGCGGCCTGGCTGACGGCCCCATTCTATTAAGGAGGGGCCGTGGCCGAGGAACCAGACGAGAGTCAGAAGACAGAAGAACCCTCCCCGAAAAAGCTAGCCGACGCTAGAAAGAAAGGGGACGTCCCCGTTAGCCGCGAGGTGGCAACACTCGCCTCGATGATCGCCACGGTGCTGCTCGTTGCCTTTGCAGCGCCGCCGCTGACGCGTGAGATCGTCGATGCGATCAGGCCATTCACCTCGGCTGTGCATGACATCCGCGTACAGAATGCACCATCCGACGTCACCATGGCACTCGGTCAGCTGATGCTGAAGATCGCCGCGGCCATGTCGCCCCTGTTCCTTGCCTTCGCTGGCGCGGCTATCCTCGCCGCGTTCAGCCAGAATGCGCTGATCTTTGCCACGGACAGGATCAAACCACAGCCGAGCCGCTTGAACCCGATCAAAGGTCTCCAGCGCATCTTTTCTCGCGACAGCTTGGTTGAGCTGGCCAAGAACCTCACCAAAGTGGTGGTGGTTGCAGGCGTCGTTATCGCCTTCACAATGAACGAGATTGAGAATTTCACGGCCATGGCGAGCTATGACCTCAACGCCGTGCCCGACCGCATGCAGGCGATGGTGATCAAGCTCTTGTCCGCGGTGTTGATCGTCATGATCCTGATCGCTGTCATCGACGTCATCTGGAAACAGATGGAACATCGCCGCAAACAACGCATGACCAAACAAGAGGTGAAAGACGAATTCAAAGCGACCGAAGGCGATCCGCAGGTCAAACAGCGCATGGCCGAGATCCGCCGGAACCAGGCAAGAAAGGCGCGCCTGGATGAAATTCCAAAAGCGACCGTGCTGGTGATGAACCCCACCCACTATGCCGTTGCACTTCGTTATGTTCCGTCAGAGAACGAAGCACCGATGTGTATCGCCAAGGGCCGGAACCTCATTGCCCTGAAGATGCGGGAGATCGCCGAGAAGCACAATGTACCTGTCATCGAGAACCCACCCCTCGCCCGCGCGCTCCACGCCGGGATCGAGGAAGACCAACCAATCCCGGCCCAATTCTTCCGCGCGGTGGCTGAAGTCATCAACTACGTCTACAGAACAGGCCAACGCAGCTTGACGCTTTGATGCACTCAGGCTCACTCGGTTTTTTTGCAAAAATGCAAAGCGATAAACGGGGGCATGTTCTCATGCGGACCAGACCGGCCTGCAATGCTAGTCACAGTCTTTCGAGTCGAGGCCGTAGCTGATTGTGGAACAGTTTCAATACTTACGGGGCTGAGAATAGAGCCGAACACATGCGAGAATCCCAACTGCGTACCAGCCGTGCCCGGAGAAGTACTGAAGGGGAAGAAAAGTGCGGGCGTGGTCAACTGAACATGATTGTGCGTCGGCATTTGTGAGGCTGTCAGCTGTACTACTTCGAACCCACCGTGACCACTCTGCTCATTGTAAAATCGGTCGCGAGTGGAATGCCCATCCGGACGTTCAACTTCTGGAGCTGCGGCGACTAAAACACGCCCCGCAAACCGGGGACTAGGTTCCGGACTCATAACCAGTAGCTGACGACGGCGGCGAGTGCGACGGCTGAGGCGAAGGTGTCAGCTCGTCGGTCGTAACGTGTGGCGATGCGGCGGAAGTCCTTGAGG
>JBCCBY010000087.1:0-10572 GCA_039033795.1 Pseudomonadota bacterium
AGTGACCCCCCGTCACCGACACCGCATCCACCACCTCAGACCGCAGCTCATCACAAAGCTGACGCAAATCCGACGCAGGCAAAGCCCGCAAATCCGACGGAACAACAACACGATCAAGAAAAGGAGTCGAATGGGTCATGACGCACTGCGGTAAGGCCTACCGAGTCTGGCTGCAAGGTCTTTTAGCGATGACATTAATCGAATTGCGCAGGCTCCGCTGACGCAGCGCCGCCCTTATCGATCACAATTTTTTCGATCCGCTCCTTCGCATCTGACAGGGTTGTCTCGCAGTGTCCTTTTAAGGCGGCACCCCGCTCATAGAGCGCGATCGATTCTTCAAGGGCCACATCGCCGCTCTCGAGCTGACCGATAATGGCCTCGAGTTCCTTCAGCGCATCCTCAAAGGAAAGCGCGGTGATATCGGTGTTGGCTTTGGTCGTGCTCATGGCGCAGCAAGTCCTTCGGTCGAGGGACGGGGTTTGGGCGACCGAATGGCCGCGCTGCCCCGCTTTTTGTAGGCCCTGTAGGACCAGTAGTGGTTGCCTCCTTGGTGCTCCACCAATTCCCAACCACGTTTAATGATGTGCCGATGCACCATCCAATTGAAGTAGCCATGGGCACACAGAAGAACATCGCCGCCGCCTTGCGCTTCCGCGATCAAACGGTTGGTCGCCTCACGCACCCTTTTTTGGGTTCCCCAATGGCTTTCCACCCCATGGGGGGCAAAGCCGCAGAACCAGAAAACCCGGCTGATCACGCCCCAGGTCGTGGGCGTCAATTTAAAGACGATGGGGACCGGCGGCGGCGGCAAGGGCGCCTCGACAAAAAGCACATCCTTGGGCACGTCGCGCGCGCCTTCGACAACCTTGTGCGCGGTCTCAATTGCGCGCGGCAAGGTCGACGACCGCACCAGCTCAGCATCGGAGGCGATATCGACCAGACCTTGGGGAGGCGTCTCCCCCGGGGCGAGACCCGCGCGGTCGTAATTGGCCCACCAGGGTCCATACTCCCGTGCTGTGATGCGGACACTGCGGTCCACATCAGGGCGTCCATGACGCGCGGTGACAATCATTCCTGTCATCGCGTGGCTCTTAGAGAGGCTCGCCCCCCTCCGCCAGCGCATTCTAACCGTCAGCCAACGCCTTGGCTCGGCGGTAAGCGGCGTCCACGGCATCGACGACATTGGCCACAAGTCCGCGCGCGTTGAGAACCTCAAGACCAGCGGCGGTGGTTCCTCCTGGACTGGTCACCGCTGCGCGCAAAGCACCGGCATCGCGCCCATCCGCCTCCAGCAAGCGGGATGCGGCCACCACGGTCTCCGCAGCAAGAACACGCGCGTCCTCTGGGTCCGCTCCTTGCGCCCGCGCGGCCTCCTCCAACGCCTCCACCATGCGAAAGACAAAAGCAGGCCCACACGCGGTGACACCCATCAGCCCATCAAGCTGGTCTTCATCCTTGCACCAGTGGACCGCCCCCGCCGCTGCCATAAGCGTGGCGCCTATCGCACGATCGTCTGGTGTCAGACCATCATGATCCGCCAACAGGCTCACACCGCGGCGAATTTTGGCTGGGAGGGACGGCATTGCCCGCAGAACGCGCGGCGATGGATTGTTGCTTTTGAGAAGCGTCGCCGTCTCGTCGGCCGTCACCCCGGCAGCAATCGACAAAAACAGCGTCGCCTCAATGTCAGGCCAAACAAGTCCAGGCACCACCACCGGAAACTGCTGCGGTTTGATGGCCAAGACGCAGACATCATAGCCAGCATCGTCCGTTGGGTTGAGGTGCAGACCCGCCGCCCTGATCATCGTTTCGATCTCCGGCGAAGGCCTGGGGTCGACAACGGCCGACGCATCTTGATCAAGAATGCCAGCATCGATCCAAGAACGCAGCAGCGCCCCGCCCATAGAGCCAGCGCCAATTTGAATCATTCGAAGGGGCTTGGTCATGAGGCGCGACTAGGCAATGCTTGAGCGGAGGAAAAGGGGCTGGGCTGGCGATTCTGTTTTTGGCGCCCTGATTTACCCGCCACGGAGGAACATTGCCTTGAACCATGCCCCGTCTCCGCAAGGACCATCGACCGCAACTGTTCAGACAATACGAGGCGCAAGCGTCGATGACATTCGGTTCAAGCATTTCGATCTGTTGCTCGCCGCCACATGCGTCATCGTCGTCTGTTCCAACATCATTGGTGCAGGCAAAGTTGCCGATATAGGAGGGTTCTCCGTTGGAGCTGCGGTCCTCTTCTACCCTCTATCCTATGTGCTGGGTGATGTGCTGACGGAAGTTTACGGGTACAAGCGTGCGCGTCGAGCGATCATCGCGGCGACGGCCTCAGCGGGGTTCGCTGCTTTTATGGCTGCCTTTGTTACCGCGATGCCCCCTCATGTTGGTTGGAACGTCGACCTCGGAGGGCTCACGCAACAAGAATCCTTTGCCCTTCACTTTGGACAGGCGCCACGGATCGTTGCGGCGTCCTGCTTGGCACTTTTTGCGGGCGAAATCGCCAACGCGCAAGTCATGACACGGATGAAAGTTCGGCTTGAAAACTCGCCTCTTTGGCAAAGAACGATTGGATCGACAGCAGTCGGACAAGCCGTGGACAGCTTGATCTTTTACCCCCTGGCTTTTCTCGGAGTATGGGAGACGAGCCTTGTGATCTCCGTCATGATCACAAACTATGTGCTCAAAGTGCTCTGGGAAGTGCTGCTCACCCCGGTCACCTATCGCGCCGTTGCTGTGTTGAAACGATCGGAGGGGGTCGATGTCTTTGATGCCCCTCGCTCTTAAGCGTTACCCACCGGCTCTAACATGCACAACTCGATCGCTTCATGCGCTGTTTTCCCGCCCCAGATGACATAGTTGAAGGCGGGGTAGTAGTGCTCGAAGGCCTCCATGGCACCGCGCAGCAAGATCTCGGCTTGACTCTGTGACATGCCCTGACCCTCAGACAAAACAGCACCGTTCCGGTAGATAATTCCTCCGTCCTCGCACCATAAATCAAAATGACCAATCCATAAACGCTCGTTGACCAGCGCCAAAAGCTGCAACACCTCATCCTTGCGCAGCGGAGGTACCTTCATTTCGAGAGGAGCACCAATCTGCAACACCTGCGCCTCAGCGCGCCACGAAAACCACAGGGCAATGTCGCGCCAGCTACCGGAAAGCGAGACATGCACTTCATTATCGTCAACCCGTTGCGCATCAATGTCAGCAGAATGTGCAACCTGCTCAATGATCTCAATCGGGCCTATATGATCAGCAATCAAACGAACTGCAGTAAACGGCATCTATCCTCACATCCAAGACGGGCCCGAATCACAAACTCGGGTTTCGACGGAAGTAGCGCGCTGATTTGCGATTCAAGCCAAGGGAGAGTCGCATTTTGTGCAAAGACAAACGCTGATCGCTCCTCACATTGGACTTAATCCACACAACCCTTGGTATTTATTAGATAATAAATGCAACCTTAAGACTAGGACATGGCTGTCGCGCTACCGCTTAAAAATTTCCACAAGACCCGTATCAAAACGCCCTAAATTGGGGAAAACCTGTGTCATATCGCTCCGAGATACGCCGAACCACGCACCGAGCGCCGCGCCGTATTGCTCAATCGCGAGGGTTGGAATGAGGCCGCCTCGTCTCGCCCAGGCTTGATCATGATCGGTGGTTGGGGGCGTCAGCTCACCGACCACCCGTCCGCCGTCGACCGCGCCGCCCATCACAAAATGGTGCCCACCCCATCCATGATCAGTACCCGTCGCATTCGCAGAAAGGGTTCGGCCGAATTCCGACAGCGTGAAGGTCGTCACCAGATCGGCCTCGCCCCTGCTGGCGAGAACCTGGTCAAACCGCGCCAAAGCGTCAGCGAGTTGCATCTGTAACCGCGGCAGGACCTCTGCCTCGTTGCGGTGATTATCGAAACCATTCATCGCGACCACAAACAGCTGGCGCCTTGCCTTGTGCGCACCGCGAGCGGCAACCATCGCCGCCACATTGGCCAGTTTGTAGGACAGGTTGTTTCCCTCAATTCTCACAGCATCACTGGCTGGATTGTTGCGCAAGACATCCCGAATGAAATCCGCCTGGCGCAGCGCAAGCGCCTGTTGACGCGCCACGTCGCGGGTAAACATGTCCGTGTACTTGACACCTTTGCTGCTGAGATGCTCGATCAAAAGCTCGTTTCGCCGAGTCATTTGCCACTGGGATCGGGCGCTCAAACCAGGGATTTTGCCGAGGTTTCCCGAAGAAATGGCGACCTGATCGGATCGCCGCCCCTGACCGAACGCTTCGACACCGTTGAAGGACATCGACGAAAACGGCGATGTCGTCTCCAAATGGTCAAGGAGTTGGCCGCCCCAGCCAACATTCGCTCCTTCATAATCTAAGGTCGACCATATCGCTGTTTGATCGCTATGGCTCGCCAGGCGCGCCGGTGCGAGCGATTGATCCGCCTCAAGAGCACGCCGCGTCGTGGGGGCCACGAGCGGGCCAACATTGGCCACCATCGCAAGCCGGCCCTGCGCATATAGCTCTGCAAGCGGGGCAAGTTCTGGTGCCAAGGCATGGCCACCTGCGCTTTTGCCTGGTAAGGCGACCAGCATGTCTCGACGGCGCGTTGGATGCCCGGCTCGCTCATATTGCTCCAGCAGCGAGACACGATGCGAAGCCCATGCACGATATCCCTGGTCATCCGCGGGAATGACGCAGTCAAAGTTATCGAGACCACCCGTCAAGATCACGCAGACAAGGGCCCGATAATCGTCCTTGTCTTGAGCAAAGACCGGCAAGGCGGGAATACCGGTCGCTGCAGCGCCAAGAAGACCCATCCCCCGGACAAACGCACGGCGCGATGTTGGGCCGACGCTCATCGCTGCACCATAAACTCTGGGGCGGTGACCACCATTGTGACCGCAGTGGAGAGCCGTTTTTCCAACTTCTCCTCTCGGCGAAGATCATAGGGAACGTTGATCGACCACAAAGCCGTGGTGATGCGTCGCTTGGTTTTCGGCATCAACGTGTTCGCAGTCAGATAAAGATCGAGCATGTCGACGAGCGCTCCTGGCCTGTCGGCAGCTTCGATAAATGGCGCGAGCGCTGGATTGAACAAACCGCCATCTTCACAGCCAGCGGACACCACACAGGATGCCATCCATGTCGTTTGGACAGCCAAGTGGGAGACCGTCATCAATTGGGTTTCAGGAGCAACAGCCCCCATGCTCTCCACCTCAGATCCAGGCTTGGCATAGCTTGGACGATAGAAGTTGAAGACCGTTGGTGACGTGAAGGGTGATTGGAAAGCCCAAGGATCATGGGATGAATTAAGATAGTTGGCATAAGGAACGACGCCATCGACGGTTAAGTCTTGCTGGCTGCCAAAAGCGCGCATGAGGTGAATCACGCGAATGAGGGGCTCACGAACTTTACCAGTGAGCTGATCGTCCTTACCAGGACGCTGCCGCGCCTCCGGGTCGAGCAAAATAGCAGCAGTGGTTGCCTGCATATCGCAACGCTGTCCCTTGCCGAAGAGGACATCGCCCGGCGCCCTAAACTCTCCCGCGTTGAAGGCGCGAGCAACCCGTTCGATGTAAGCTGGCGACGGGTTGGACGTCACCAATTTCTGGATCAGCTGCTTTGAAACAAAAGGGGCGACATTGGGATGGGCCAAGAGATGGTCGAGGGCCGCATTGACGCTCTCGATTGCATCACGACCGGGGCCAACAACGGTGCCGAGAAACCGCTTCTCCCCAGGCTCATGGTACTGAGGATACCCAACCAAATCACCACGGATCACTTTGACAGTGGCGCGCCCATTGCGAAAATTCTCCCCTGGCAGAGCCAACCCGGTGAACACAGAAGCAAGCCCGCTGACATCATTTTGATCGTAGGTCGGTTCCCCAGTCGGCGTTCCATCGAGCGCAAGGTGTTCAAGCCCTATGGTGAAAAGCTGCATAATTTCTCGGGCATAGTTCTCATCAGGGACAATGCCGCGGTCTTCATCTGCCTTCTGATTTTCATAGTAGGTGAGATAAAGCGCCATTGTCGGCTGAAAGGTCACACGACGGATCAAGGTGCAGTAATTGCCCAGCGCCTCTTCACCAAGCATGTCGACGTAATCAAGATAAGCAAGCATTGCGCGGCGCGTGGCAGGGTCTTCCAGCGAGGCGACGACGATTTGGCTAAGCGCGAATCGCAGGCGTTGACGAAGCTGATCGTCACCATGGAGCGCTTGCTCCCAAAAAAGCCCGATCAGGGGTTTTTCGCCGTTGCTGTCACCGTTCGCCGCATAGCTTTTCTCCACCCGCTCGGCGACCGAGGACAGGGGCAACGCCATCTGATGGTTCAACCAACCGACATAACCTCGGCGTTGAACCTCAAGAATGCTCTCTTGATGCGGGCCAAAGCTCGCTTGCAGCAAAAACCGGGCGGCATCGTCTTCGCTGATCTCTTCGGCTGCGCCTGACGCGAGCGCGACGAACAGGCCCGCACACCATCCCAGCACCCGACAAAGACACGATCTCACCGCCATAGGTTATCCTACCACAGTCGCGTTACGAGACCGCGAAGGGTTAGCTTGCACCTTTCAGCGCGGCGATTTCGGCCTTCAAAGCCTCAACCTCGGTGCGCAGGGAGACAGCCAAACTCTCTACCACTTCAAACTCTTCGCGCGTGACAAGGTCCTGTTCGGCAAGAAAGCGCTGGAGCTGGCTGTGCAGCACGGTTTCAGCCTCACGGCGGACCCCATCAGCGGTGCCAGCAGCCTCCGCAATGAGCTTGGCCACACCATCGAAAAGCGGGGATTTGGTTTGCATATCCTTTTGGAACCTCACGTGTTCTTGGCTTCACCTTTTGCCAGGCAAGCGCCGCGGTCAACGGGTAGAGATGGCGCAGCCGCACCATCTCCGGTGATCTCTTCCTTTGCGGTCAACGCTCCATTTCCTCTGTTTCGATCGTTCAAATACGCCTAAGGGCGCGGCCATGAATTTTCCTGAGATTGATCCAGTCCTGATCACCATCGGCCCCCTGCCCATTCGATGGTACGCACTTGCCTATCTTGCGGGGATCACGCTCGGCTGGTTTTACTTGACCAAAGTCCTGAAACAGCAGGCGCTTTGGAATGGTAAAGGCTCAATCCGGAACCCCGAAAAACCGCCCCTCGACAAACTGCAGCTGGATGATTTCGTGTCGTGGATCATTCTCGGGGTGATCGTTGGAGGGCGCCTTGGCTTTGTCTTTTTCTATCGTCCCGAGCTCCTGATCCAGCCGATCGGTCAATGGCCTGAAATTTTGGGGCGAATTCCGATCCCTCCTGTCTTCGCTGTTTGGGAAGGCGGAATGTCATTTCATGGCGGCCTGATTGGCGTGGCTGTGGTGACGCTGCTTTTCTCGCGAAAAAGGGGCACCGATCCTTTTCGTATTGGTGATCTCTTGGCATGCGCTGCCCCCATCGGTCTTTTCTTTGGGCGGCTCGCCAACTTCATCAACGCCGAGCTTTTTGGGCGGCCAACGGACAGTTTTGTCGGCATGCGCTTTCCCGACTATTATAGCCGTGTTCAAGAACAATGGATTTACGCCGCCGACGCTGTGCCGCGTCATCCCAGTCAACTTTATGAAGCCGCGCTGGAGGGAGCTCTTCTCTTCATCATCATGCGGATCGCCATCACCCGGTTCCGAATCCTGCGGTTTCGCGGGGCAGCCACAGGGCTCTTTTTGGCTGGCTATGGTGCCGCCCGTTTCTTGGTTGAGTTTTTCCGCGAGCCAGACACCTACGCAGCCACACTTGGATTTTTAACCCGAGGCATGTTGTTGTCCTTACCCATGGTTTTCGCTGGCATCTATCTTGTCTACCGCGTCCACCCGCTCTTCCAAGAGCGTGTTCGGAGGAGTTTGTGAGCGAAGGCGCGAGCCAAGAACCCACGCCGCTAGAAGAGCGTCTCATTGATCTTATTGCTGATCATGGCCCCATCAGGGTTGGCGACTTTATGACGGACGCGCTGATTCACCCCCAGCACGGCTATTACGCAACGCAAAAAGCTCTTGGCGCCGCTGGCGATTTTACCACCTCGCCCGAGATCAGCCAGATCTTTGGCGAGCTCATTGGCGGATGGCTGGTTCACTCATGGGAAGCGATGGGCGGGCCATCGCAGTTTAACCTCGTGGAGCTGGGCCCCGGTCGCGGCACACTGATGGCTGATATTCTCCGGACCGCGAATGTTCGACCGCGGTTTCTTAAGTCTGCCCATGTCTATATGATCGAAGCATCGGGTAGGATGCGTTACAGCCAAAAACGCCTGCTTGCGGATACGGGTTGCCGGATCACGTGGGCGGACAAACTCGAAGATGTCCCGCCTGCGCCGCTTTTGCTGGTGGCGAACGAGTTCTTTGATTGTCTTCCGATCCGCCAGTTTATGCGGATGGCCGACCTTACAGAAACTCCGTGGCGTGAGCGGCTTGTGGGTCTGAGCAAAGACAAACAGATGCTCTCTTTTGTCTTGTCGACCGACAGCTACGCTGACATGCCCGGCATGCCGCAAGGTGCGATGCCAGAAGACATTTTTGAGAGCTGTACGGTGGGTGGGGAGGTGATCGGCGAAATTGCAAGTCGCCTTCGCGACCATAAAGGGCGCGCCTTAATCATCGACTATGGCCACGGCCGGTCGGGCTATGGCGACACACTGCAAGCGATTAAGAACCACAAACCCTGGCCCGTGCTGCACGCCCCTGGCCAGGCGGACGTGACAGCGCATGTTGATTTCGCAGCGCTAGGCCGGCGCGGTCGGCAAGAAGAGATGCGGGTGGATGGCCCGGTGAGGCAGGCTGACTTTCTGGAACGCTTGGGTCTTCGCGAGCGTCTTGGTCGGCTGGAACCTGCGATCGAAGACGAGAAGGCGCGCAAGGATTTTCGAACAGGCGCCCTTCGGTTAATCGATCGCGAAGGCATGGGTGAGCTATTTAAGGTGATGTCGATTTCATCTCCTAACTCCTCAGCACCCCCAGGATTTGAATGACCGCCCCCTTTTTTCAAAAAGCCGCTAACTTATCCTCACCCCACGGATTTTTTGGCCGGCAAGGCGGGGTCTCAGACGGCATATTTTCTTCTCTTAATGGGAGTTTTGCGTCCGGCGATAAACCCGACCACGTCGCTGAAAACCGCCGACGCATGGCCAAATGCATTGGTGCCGATGCGATCACAACGGCGCGGCAAACCCATTCCGCAAAGGCTCTCTTCGTGTCAGAGGTGTTGCCGCAAGACCATCTTCCGGAAGCAGATGCTCTTATGACGGATGTTCCCGGCCTGGCGGTGGCGGTGTTAACGGCGGATTGTGTGCCTCTTCTCTTCGAAGCACCCGGTCTTGTCTGCGCTGCTCATGCCGGATGGCGCGGCAGTATGCACGGCATCATTGGCGCCGCCGTCGCGATGATGGAGGACAAAGGGGCCAAACGAGCAACCATTCGGGTGTCAATCGGCCCGTGTTTGCGGCGCGATAGCTTTGAAGTTCGGCACGATCTCATCGCTGAGGTGAAAAAAAGCCACCGCGATGCCGACCCTTTCTTTTCCGCGATCAGCGACACCCAGAGCCTTTATGACCATGTGGGCTTTGTTGGTGCCCGGCTCCGCGAAGCAGGTGTGCTGCCCCACAACATAACCGATACGGGCGGCGACACACTGGCCGATCAAACGCGTTACTTCAGCTACCGCGGCGCACGGAAGGCGGGCTCGAAGCGCTTTGGCCACAACCTTTCGGCGATTATGTTGCCCTGTTCTGGGTGAGCCCTCGGCCCGTCCTTGACTCGTGACACATGGCCGTCACAAAGCGACAACGACCCCTGACCCGGAGCCTGACATGAAGCTTCTCGCTGGCAATTCCAATCTGCCGCTCGCTCAATCCATCGCTCGCCGTCTGGATACCCCGCTTGCGAGTTCGATCATTCAGCGGTTCGCCGACAGCGAAGTTCACGTCGAGATCAAGGAAAACGTGCGCGGCGAAGATGTTTTTGTCATTCAGTCCACGTCACAACCGGCCAATGATCACATGATGGAGCTGCTGATCATCATCGATGCCCTTGCCCGCGCATCGGCAAGTCGGATCACGGCAGTTATTCCTTACTTTGGCTATGCCCGTCAGGACAGAAAGGCAGGACCGCGCACCCCGATCACCGCAAAGCTTGCGGCCAACCTCATCACCACGGCGGGCGCTGACCGTGTGTTGACGATCGATCTGCATGCAGGCCAGATTCAAGGATTTTTCGACATTCCGACTGATAATCTTTATGCGGTCAATGTCATGGAAGATCATATTCGTCGCTCACGGAGGGACGATGTCTCAGACCTTTGTGTGGTGAGCCCAGATGTTGGCGGGGTTGTTCGCGCCCGCGCGCTATCAAAGCGTCTCGGCGACCTGCCGCTGGCGATCGTCGATAAGAGGCGGGAACGCGCCGGTGTCTCTGAGGTGATGAATATTATTGGCGAGGTCAAAGACATGCACTGTATTCTCTTTGACGATATCGCCGATTCGGGCGGCACCTTGGTCAATGCCGCTGATGCGTTGATGGACAAGGGCGCCAAGTCGGTTG
>JBCCBY010000088.1:0-10559 GCA_039033795.1 Pseudomonadota bacterium
CGGCGCCAAGCGAAATCAACCGGAGGTAGTCACAAATGAACGCAACCGCTCTTTTATTCGCCAGCACGCGGGGGTACTTTTGGAACATTTCGGATTCAAACGGGCGTTCGATGTCGTTCTCGAGGCTCATCACCCCATTGGCTTTACCCTGACGGAATATAGTGAAAAGGAGCGACATCAGCTCGAGATAGTCTTGCTCTTTAAGCGTATCTCCGCGCACAGCCGCGAGCGTGGCTGACATTGAATCGATGATCACACTTTTGGGATTCGCCACCACATAAGCACCGAGGGCGGATCCCATAATAATAAGAATCTCATAGGGTTGCCACAGGACCGCGAGCTTGCCGCCGACCCCGATATAGCCCCCAAGCATGCAAAAGCAGATCATCGCGATGCCGATACCGAACTTCATAGCGCTCTCTCTTCACCCGCCTCGTCGGCGTCACCCATTGAGGCCGACTGGTCATCACCCGTCTCAAGCTTTTGCCCGATCCGGGTTAAACTGACGGCTAAGTCTACAACTTCTGCGCTAGGTGTGAGGAGTGGGCGTAAATCATCCGTATGGTAAACGGAAGGTTTCGGTGATCGTGCTAATGCCTGTAATCGTGGATCGGCGTGTACAGCGTCTGCGTTGCGAGGCAGGCGTTTTCCTTCGGCGAGATAGGTGGAGACCAGGTCTTTCCACCCAACCTGTTCATCGAGCAAAGCCCTCGAACGGTTGAAAAGACCGTACGCCTCAGCATCCCATGCACGTAGACTGACGTGACGAATATCGGCCAACGGCGAGTCTTCGCTGATATAGCTGGGAAGATCATCCACGATTGCCGCTTCGATCATCAATTGGGTGAAGAGGCTGTTTTGCGCAGAGGTCAGCGCGTTTGTATCGACACGAGCAAGATAGCGCCGGGCCTCATCGCGATCTTTAAAGATCAGCATCAGCTCCGCGGTATCGAGGAGCGAGACTTGCCCACCACTTTCGAGAACATCAGTAGGATCAACGCCATCGATCATGCCTCGCGCGCCAGCATAAAGTCCCGCTTCGGTTAGCATTCTGCTCAGGGCGAGGTCACCGAGCCAGAATTCGTCTTTTGGCTGAATGATGGGTCTGATAAGCTCATAGACATCCATCAAATCGCCGATCGTGGATTCGACCGTTCGGCGAACAAAGAGATCCTCAGCAATATCACGGATACGGCGTTCAGCCTCTTCGCGTACGGACTGAGGCGCGCTGGAGCTTGCGATACCATCAAGCAAGCGCAGGGCTTGGGGAAGTTGGCCATCGAAATAATATGCGCGGGCCAGCGCCATGGTGATCCCCGCCCCAAGCGCTTCGCCGCGCCAGAGGGTCACAAGTTCTCTCAACGCGCCGACAGTTTCAGGGGTTTCGAGATACCCCGACCGCCACATAAGCGCGATCTTTCTCAATTCTGCTTCGGCGGAGAGAATGTTGCCGCCATAATCAGCAGCCTTATCATAGAGCGCGACTGCTTCATTCACGGTGCCGTAACGCTCGACAACGCGTGCACGGATCATCGCCGCATGGCCGATCTCTTCATCCGTGACGGCAATTGTTTCAAGTGCGGTTGCGAGCGTGATTGCGGCGCGGCTGTCCCCTTCGGCAAGCAAGCCGCTGGCAAGTTCGGAAGAAAAACGTGCGCGAATCCATGTTGGTAGGGTGATAAACGTGTTGACCGCTGCCGCTCGAGAACTGCGTGACGAGAGCTGCACGCCGGCGTCGGTGTTGGCGATCAAAAGCCACAAAACCGCCTCGTTTGACCCTCCTTTGGCCTCCTCTTCAAAGAAGAGCCGGGCATCGTCGTCGTCATCCAGGAGAAGCAAAATGAGCTTACGCAGGCGCTGTCGCGTCTCATCCATCCGCCCACCAATCAGCGGTGCGGTTTCTTCCCAGAAACCCGCCCCTGCGAGGCAGGAGAGGTCTTCGGGGTATGCACGTTTTAATCGTTGGACAAACTGGTTACCGTATTCATAGCCGCACGCCCATTCCACGCCATAGGCGCTGCGCTGAGCGAGGGCATTGTGAGGTGCCAGGACAGCGATCATCCCGGCGGCAATGACGATCAATTTTATCAGTCTGCGCATCGGTGTTCCTTGAAATCCTGGTTTAAACTGACGCCGCTAGTTTAATCCTGCGTTTCGTAGGATCTTGAGGATCAACACGGTGCATGAAGACCGTGTGGGCAGTGGGACGCGAGAGGATGAACCTTGGATACGTCGCTCTACGTCAACCTATCATATCAAAGCTCGCTGACGCGTCGGCTTGAGCTGATTGCGAACAATATCGCCAATGTGAACACCACCGCCTACAAGGCCGAACGGGTGATGTTCGATGATGTCACCTTTAATGCCGGTCCGGCTGCTGATGTCTCGTTCGTTATTGACCGTGCATCGTTCACAGACTTTCAGACTGGAACCGTCACCCAAACGGGCAACCAGCTCGACGTTGCGATCGTCGGTGAGGGCTGGCTTTCTGTGCAAACAGCCGACGGTGTTCGCTACACCCGCGATGGCCGTCTTCAGGTTTCCGCAGCCAATGAGCTGATCAATGTCGATGGCGCGCAAGTCTTGGACGAGGGGGGCAACCCGATCCTTATCCCGCAGGAAGCTGCGAGCATCGCTATTTCCAAGAATGGTGGCGTCTCTGTTCAGATCCAAGGCGAACCAACGCCCACGGAGATTGCCAATCTAGGCATTTTTGCGTTCGACGACCCCAACCAGCTCATCCGCGAAGCAGATGGCCGATTTGGCGGCAATGTTGAGGCGCAACAGGTAGAAAACGCTCGCGTTCAGCAGTTTGCTCTGGAAAGCTCGAACATCAATCCGATCAAAGAGATCATTGAACTGATGGAACTGAGTCGAGCCTATACACAGGTCACCAGTGCATCAGACGACATCCACAAACAAAAAGAAGACTCCATCGAGCGCCTAGGCGCCACGCAGTAAGCGCTCAGAGAAAGGAAGATCCCATGCGTATTCTTGAGATCGCCGCCACCGGCATGATGGCTCAACAAACCAATGTTGAGGTCATTTCGAACAACATCGCGAACATCAACACAACCTCGTTCAAAAGGGCGCGGGCGGAGTTCTCGGACTTGATTTATCAAAACCAACAACGCTCAGGGACATTCTCCTCTGATCAGGGCACGATCATCCCTGTTGGTGTTCAAGTCGGTCTTGGTGTGAAGCCGGCTGCGGTCGCGCGCATCACCGAGCAAGGCTCTTTGCAGCAGACGGGCAACCGACTTGATATGGCGTTGCAGGGACGCGGCTTTTTCGTTGTCGCTTTGCCTGATGGTACGCAAGGTTTCACCCGCGCAGGAACATTCCAGCTGTCACCAGAGGGTTCGATTGTGACCCCTGAAGGCTTTGAGCTTGATCCGCCTGTGTCGCTTCCCAACAATGTCACCGACATTGAGATCAACCGGTCCGGTGAGGTATTCGCCTTTACACCGGACGCAGAGCAACCCCAGCTTTCTGGTCGGGTGACACTTGCCACCTTCATCAATGAGGCGGGTCTTGATGCGCAGGGCGATAATCTTTATCGCGAAACGCTTGCCTCGGGTCAGCCCTTCATTGGTCTTCCGGGTGAGGAGGGTGTTGCCACCATTCGCCAAGGCTATGTCGAGAACTCGAACGTCAATGTTGTCGAGGAAGTCACCGATCTTATTTCGGCCCAACGCGCTTATGAGATGAACGCCAAGGTGATCGAGACCGCTGATGAGATGTCACAGCGTGTCGCGAACATGAGGTAAGTGATGACCCGCTTTTTCCTTCTTGTTTTGAGCGTCGTGATCGTTGGCGGGTTTGCTGCGGTGCCGCTGGAAACGCGGGTGCTCGATGCGTTGCGCGCCTCGTCAGTTCTTCCTGCGAATGCTGATCTTCGTCTCCTGGCCATGACTCAAGTCCGCGGTGCTGTTGAGACTGTGGAGATCGCGGAGTTTGATCTTCGTACAGGGCAATTCGCGGCGATTATTGGCCATGGCGCAAACCGCAAAACGATCAATGGCCGCGCGTCGGTCAGTGTTCCGGTGGTTGTGGCGCGTTCCAGTCTCAAGCGTAACCAGACGCTCAGCGCGACGGATCTTGAGCTGAAGAACGTGCCCTATTCACAAGTTCCGTCCACGGCTTTCGAAGACATCGCCGATCTTGACGGCTATGCGGTCCGCCGTTCGATGCCAGCGGGACGTCCGATCCGGGATGAGGATGTCGGTGCACCGCATATGCTCGATAAGAATGATGCGGTGGAAATTGTTTATCGCCGCGGCGGTTTGGAGCTGTCCACACGCGGCCGCGCCCTTGAGGGCGGTGCGCGCGGCGATGTCATCCGTGTGTCTGGTCAAGGCGGCGGAAACATCGTCTCGGCAGAGATCACCGGTCCAGGCATGTTGTGGTGCAGTGACATGAGGAGAGTGTCGATGTTTCGCCTTTGTCTTCTGACAGGATCCGTGTTTGCGCTGACTGCGTGCACAACGGTGCAAGAATTGCGGGATGGCCCGCAACTCTCCGAGGTGAGCAACCCTCAAGAGTATGAAGAGGCCAGGACCGTGGTGATGCCCATGCCGCTCAATGGCTCACGGATGAGTTCTCCCAACTCACTATGGGAAGCCAACAAACGCAGCTTCTTCCGTGACCAACGTGCACGGAATGTGGGGGATATCCTCACGGTCTTGATTGATATCGAGGACAATGCCCGTTTGCGCAACTCAACCAGCCAGACGCGCGAAACGGAAAATGAGTTCGGCGTGACGTCGCTTTTTGGGATCGATTCAGCGATCGATAATGCGCTGCCTGACGGTTATACGCCCAGCGCCGACGTTGAATCGAACAGCGGCACCACCGGTGAGGGCGAAATCAATCGCAATGAAGAAATCAGTCTTCGCATTGCCGCCGTGGTGACGGACCGTTTGCCGAACGGCAATTTTGTCATCGCTGGCCGACAAGAGGTGCGGGTCAACAGCGAGTTGAGGGAGCTCAAGATCGCAGGTGTTATCCGCCCTGAAGACATATCCTCTTCAAATACGATCGAATACTTCAAGATTGCTGAAGCACGTATTGCCTATGGTGGGCGGGGAACCATTAGCCGGATGGCGCAGCCGCGCTACGGTCAGCGGTTCTATGAATTTGTTGTGCCGTTTTAGGCCAAGAGAGCTGGCCCTGTGAAAAAGATCATCATTCTCACGCTTTTGACCGTGATCTTTGGGATTGCCGGGTTCGCCCTCGGTGAGATTACCCAGAACACTGTCCGTATCCGCGAAGCGGGGACGACGGAGGAAACCGAAAAGGTGATCTTCGAAGCTGGTCAGTTCACGGTGCCCCTCTTTGAAGGCGGGAACGTTCCTTATTTCCTCTTGGCTGAGGTCAATATTGAAGTGACAACGTATGAAGACGTTTCACTTCTGACCAACAACCGGCCTGCGGTCCGGGCGATGATGCTCGAAACGTTTTTTGAGCTCGAGCGACGCGGTGAAATTAAGCCAGAGACGTTGAACCCCGAATCGATCACCGCCGCCTTGCGGAAAGATCTGGAGGCGACCTTCGACCTTGATCGTGTGTCGGCGGTTCTCTTGGACAGGCTCTTGATCCAAGAGACGCGCAGCAAGCGTGCTGGCTAGCATTCTTTGTCCGGAAGGCCATCGAACATCAAGATCGATCGTTAAGGCTTAAGACTGATGATCAGAGAGCCGCAACGGACTGGTCAGGTCGTCCGCGGTTGGCCATAGCGCCCATCACTTCATTGGCCCGGCGAGGGGTCATTTTGCTCAGAATTTCTGCTGATGCGCGTTCGCCAAGTTTATCGAAGACATTGACGATGAACCGTGTGTCGTTTTGCTCAAGAAGACGAGCGGCGTTCTTGGAGCTCATGTTCGCGACCACCGCGACAACCTTCTCGAGGTTCTCGTCTTCTTTGGTTTCCAGTTCATCGATCAGGGCAAGGACCTCTGTGCGTAGATCCCGAAGGCGATCGATTTCTTCGAGGGCACGGCGGTTCGCGAGGGCCACTTCGGCCTTATAGTCGGCAAGTGTGGACCACTCCTCGCGCAGTTGTTCGCGTTCTTTGCTGATGGTCGCGAGCACCTCGGTCACAGCGGCCATTGACGAGACGCGCGCTGCAGGGATCGGCAGCTCATTGCGTTTGAGCGACTCCTCGATCTCGCGCTGAGACTGAGCAAGACCGCGCCGTTCGGGCGGCTTGGAGGTGTCCACCACCTCCTCGTTGCCGAGCGCATCCTCTGCCCACGGCCGATCGTGATCACCGAACTCTTCGTCCAGATTGTCTTGATCTTTTTTGGGATCAGAGGATGTGGTCTCAGGTGCCGGGGCCAGCATCATGGTCGGCATCGCGACGGTCGCGGGGACAGCCACGGTTGAGGTCGCAAGACTGGTGACAAGCAAAAGGCGGATCATAGGAAGTCTCCTGCCCCAAAGCCCTCATCTTCATCCGTGTCGAGGTTGATCTCCTCGACTTGGGCTGCAATTTTACTACCCTTACGGCCCATAGGTCCACGGAAGAATTCCATATCCTCCAGCATAAAACGCACATCAGTTTCAGCTTCGGATTCGAAGGTGATCGTTTGTCCAGCCTTCCACGACATCACTTCGGCAAGTGTGGTGAGCTGCTGATGGAGGACGGCGTTGAAGTCGAGCTCGGTTTGCACGAGCGCCTTTTCGAAGTGTCGGTTCCAGCTTCGGTCACCACCGAATTGGTCGCCCACGAACATTTGGGTCAAGGCCTCTTTAACCGGCTCCAGTGTGAGATAAGGCAAGATGACCTGCAACTCACCGCGGGCCTTGGCGATGTCAAGCTTGAAACGTGAGCGAACACAGGCACTTGTCGTGCGCGTGATGGCCGCAAACTGGGTGTTCATTTCAAGCCGTTCAATCCGAAATTCGACCTCGGCGATCTGCTCAAAGGCTTCGGCCAAACGCTCAGCGATGAGCTTAAAGATCCGATTGGTCAGCTGCAGCTCAATGGCTGTTGGTCGCCGCTGCTCGCCTTGGCGCTTGGAATCCGATCCGAGTGCACCGCCGAGAAGAATCTCCACCATGGTGAAGACAAGGTCGCCATTGATCATCATCAGGAACGACTGATCCCACTCAACGGCGCGGACAATAGCGATCACCGGGACTTCCGGTGGTTCGCTCATAAAGTCTTGGAACCGGGCATACGCCACATCCTCAAGCTGAACCGACACATCGGTCGAGGTCAGGTGGAGGAAGCTCTCCGTCAGCATCTGCACCGTCCGATCAAAGACGATATCGAGCATGGGTAGCCGTTCATTGGTGACCCCGCTATTGGCGAGGCGCTCCATGACGACACGGGCTTGTCCGGCGGTTTGTGATCTTTTCATTCTGTCCTCGCCATCGGTTTATCCAGATGCGGAGTGAAAGTTATTCGACAAGAAACTCGCCGATTAGGATATCTGCCACGGCTTCTTCGCCGAGGATCCGTCGCGCTCTGAAAAGGCAGGCGCGCCGAAGATTGTAAAGCCCCATAGCCCCTTGAAGGTCGCGCGGCCCAAGCTCTCGGATATAAGTCTGAAGGGCGAACTGAACCTCAGGAAGACGATCGCGGACCTCGTCAGCCCGGTCTGATGGTGTACGAATGGTAAACGCCGCGAGCACATAATTGCTCTCTTCGCGCCGATTAAGTTGATAAATCGTCTTCTCGATCTCCACCCATTCATAGGTGAGGCTGACCGCCAGAAGCTCGCCTTCTTCCGCCGCTTCTTCCTCTTCAGCTTTGCCAAAGAGCTCTTCAATGCCTTCTGGGCCGAGTGATAAGTAGCCCCCACCCAAAAAAGCGCCCACTGATGATAAGAGCAGCATAAGCCCAAAGATAAGAGGCCCAAGCTTGGACATCCCGCCACTGGCCGGGGCGGCATCGCCAGCAATCTCCTGGTTTGGGTCTTCGTCTTCCATGGAGCCTCAAACTATCAGCACGGCTTTCAGCCATGATGCGGAGCTACACGGGCGGTTTTATCGCCAGTTTAAAAACCCAGACCTACTCACAACCCTGCGGCTAGGCAGAATGTCGGTAGCGTGGAAAATTTAGTTCAAAGACTCAAAGATCTTGGTGCAAACCGCCTTATGGCGGCAGGTGCCGTTGGTGCAGGCGTCATCGCGGCGCTGGTGGCGATTATCATCGCCTTCTCGAAACCTCAGATGGCAATCCTTTATACGGGGCTTTCCGAAGCCGATGCAGGGTCGGTCGTTTCAGAGCTTGAAAGCATGGACGTTCCCGTCCGTGTCTCAGCAGATGGCAAGACGATCTACGCGCCATCGGGGCGGGTTCCTCGCCTTCGTATGCTGATGGCCGAACGCGGCATGCCCTCAGGCGGCGCTGTGGGATACGAACTTTTCGATGACCGCAACAATCTTGGTTTGACCTCCTTTATGCAGGATGTGACCAAGGTGCGGGCGCTCGAAGGCGAGTTGTCGCGAACCATTCAAACCCTTGAAAGTGTCGAAAGCACGCGCGTGCATCTGGTGATGGCGCAGCGGGATCCTTTCAGTCGACAGACCGCACCGCCGACGGCATCGGTGGTGGTCCGCATGCGGGGCGCTTTGGCGTTGAATGAAGAGAATGCGGCGGCGATCCGGCATTTGGTGGCCTCCGCCGTTCCCAATTTGAGCCCACAGAAAGTGTCCGTGCTCGACGCCCGCATGGGCGCAGTTTTTGCGCAAGAGGTGGGCAGCTTAGCTGGCGCCTCCCGCGTGTCAGGCTTGCAAGCTGATATCGAAGAGCGGCTGGCTCGCGCCGCGGAAAGTGTTTTGACGCCTCACTTGGGCCCTGGCCGTGTCCGCGTGCGCGTGGCGGCTGATCTTCGCACCGAACGCGAGGTTCGCCGTGAAGAGTTGTTTGATCCCAACCAAACGGCCCTCCGCTCACGGCAAATCATCGATGAAACGGAGTCTTCCAGCGAAAATGCTGGTGAGGCGCCTGTCACCGTTGAACAGAATCTCCCGGAGGCTGACGTTGGCAACGAGGGCGAAGGGACAGCGTCCAGTGAAATTGAACGCTCCGAGCAAGTCGTGAACTATGAGGTTTCGTCCGTCCGTTCAGAACAGATTATCGAGCCCGGTGACGTTGAGCGTCTCTCAATCTCCGTGGTCGTCGACAATGCGCGGGTGACCGATGAAGAGGGCAACATCACCTTCCGTCCACGCACCGAGGAAGAACTGGCCAAGCTGACCGCTCTTGTGCGCTCGGCGGTTGGTTTCAACGAAGCGCGGGGCGACGTGATCACGGTTGAGAACCTGGCTTTCGTCAATCTTGATGAGACCATGCCGCGTTTCGCGCCGAGCACGATCACGGAGGTTGTCTACCGCAACTTCAGTGCGATCACCCAAGCGGTGGCGCTGCTCTTAATCGGTGTGGCGATTATCTTCGGTGTGGTTCGTCCAGTGCTCAGCCGTATCCTGCCTGCCGATAGCTATGACACAGCGGCCGAGGCTCTTCCGATGGGCGAGCTGACCCTGGATGATATCACTCTTGATGGCGAAGAGGGTGCGGCCGGCGGTGTCGGCGGTGAACTTGGCGGGGCGACCGCCCATGCCCTGCCGCGCCGGACGATGGACGACGAGCTCGATCAGATGCTCGAAGTGCGCGATGTCGACGGCAAGGTCCGCGCATCGTCGGTGCAGAAACTGGGCCGGATCGCAGAACAATACCCAGAAGAGGTGGTCGCGATCCTCCGCAGCTGGATGTATGAGGAGGCGGATGCATGACCGTCCGTGCTTTTGCATTCTCACGGGACTTCTCCGTACCCGACATAGTCGTTGAGCCGGAGCTGGAGGTCGAAGACCACCGTATCGAGCCTGAAGAGGCGCGCTTGATGGCCGAAGAAGCGGCGCAAGAGGCCCGCGAAGAGGCCTACGCCCAAGGCTTCGCCGACGGCCAGGAAGCACAAAAAGAAGATATCGCGAACCAACTCGCAACCGATGTGGCGTCGATGAATGAAGCCCTCAAAGCCTTGCGCCTCAGGGAAGATGAGCTTTTTTCCGAGGTTGAAAGCCGTTTGACGAGGCTGATGCTGGCGGTGGTTCACCATCTTTCGAAGAACCTTTCCGAACGGGAAGCTATTCGTCTTGCAGAGACGGTGGCGATGCGCGCGGTGCATGCTGTGCGCGGCAAACACAAAGTCTCGATCCGCGCGACAGCTGAGTTTTTAGGCCATTTGCGGGCGGTGCTGAAACTCCCAACCGACGAATTAGCTGCTGAGCACCGGATCGTTTTCGAAGAACGCACGCCAGCGCATGATGCACCTCTCGAAGTTGCGTGGTTAACCGGAAAAGTAACATTTGATCCGTACGCTTTTATGAAAGCGATCGACGATGTGTTCACAGAAACCCTTCAACGATTGACGGACGACCAGGGCGAGGCGTCTGAATTGGAGAGAACCGATGATTGATGAGCCGAACGAACCCACCGAGGGCGAGGACGAAACCGGCACCGAGGAAGGCCTGGCCAGTCTTGGCGAGGATTTCGGCGCCGCTGATGCGGTGGGTGAAGACGCAGCCGATCTCGGCACGACCGACGA
>JBCCBY010000089.1:0-10553 GCA_039033795.1 Pseudomonadota bacterium
CGTGGTCAGCCAGGTGTAGGGGTAAATCTGCTCGGCCAAGGCGGGGGCAACGGTGTCTGCTCCCCCCGCCAGGATGAGCGTCGCCCCATGATACGCCCAACCCATCTGATGCGTTTGGTCAGTATTTTCTCGGCACAGCCTTTGATGATGGGTACACAGAACTCACCATTCAATACTCCCAAGGTGTCGAGGGTTTAAGTTTTGACCTCGGCGATATTGATGGGCCGGAGGTGTTCCAGATTGATGTGCTCGGGATGGGGGATGAAATCCTCTTTTCACGGACCATTCAATCTGGTGATACCGGAACCGGCAATCGCAGCGTTTACAAATTTGGCGCTTCGGGATTGAGCGGTATGATTTACAAAGTCGTGCTGACCGGCGAGCGGAGCAACGGCAAGCTCGGCATCGCTTTTGATAATTTCAGTGTGGATAGCAACATGAACGCCGTTCCCGTGCCGGGGGCATTCCCGCTTTTTTTCGGTGCGGCGTTCAGTGCTTTCGCGCTCAACAGAAGTCGGCGCCAGAGGAGCGCGCGATCCTGGAACCCGACCCCCAAATCGTCCCGGATCCCACTCCCTGCGCCGCAGGTCTAAAGGACCACCCAAAGGAGCGGGTCGTTGAGCCAATAGAGTTGATAAGGCACGGACTGGGAGACCGTGTGTTCGAGCTCTTCGACCCCTCTCAATGGGCTAACCGGTTGAAGGACGCAGTCAACGCCGATGCGGATATTCCTTGCCGTATGAAGATTATCGATGAGCTCCAATCGGAGATCTCGCTTTATGACCTGATCACTCAAATGGAGCGTGTTCAGATCGAAACAGGCCCGGCGAGCTTTCGTGTTGCCCTTTCTTCCGCACCAACACCTTATAGCCGCGCTGGTCTTGTGTCACAGCTTTGCCCATGCGGAAGGGTCGAAAGCCTCGTTCTGAGCACGGTGAAGACAGACTGGCGCCCTAAAACGCCGGACGGCGCGGGGGTGTCGTTTCCCCTCGGAGAGCCAACCGACATGTCTGCAGTGCCGCTGCCTGCTGCCGGTCCTGCGTTTCTCTTGGGCTTGGGCGCCTTCAAGCTGACCCGGCGACGCCCACGCCGTTATCCTCCATCCACCAACGGGCCTCATGCCCCTCGGACTCCATCAAAGCCAATCATTCAGCAGCGCGCGGTGCCGAGAAAGAGAAGGGCGCTGTGAAGATCGCCGCCGAGACCTCGTTGCGGCGAACCGGCGGTTGTTGTCTCCTTCATTGCGTCAGACGTCTGACGGGCTATAGTTGAAGGCGTTGGCATTCGGGGGGGGTCGTGATGCTTCGCGTCATTTTATCTTTTGTTCTTGGTGGTCTTATCGGTCTCAGCGCGGCGCACGCCGCTGTTGTCTCAACATCGGGCTCGGCGATTTTGACAGGCAGTCCTTTCCCTCCCGAACAAGACGGCACCATCTTCGTTTTTGACGAGCAGCAAAACGTCGCTTTCGACACCGATCAGGGATTGGATTTTGGTTCGATTGCTGACGGCACCCTGGTCAACAGCCACTATATCCAATTCGACCCGGCCTCAGCGACTGGCCAAGTGGGGGAGGGCACCATCGTTTTTGATGGACCGATCCTTGGCGTGATCACGTCGACGGCGAACCTCAATGCGAATGTGGGCAACACAACGGCAGACTTTTACTTTGGCCTCAGTGGGACGCTCGGTGCTTATCCCACCGGCGCTGATGCGTCAGCGCGCGGTATTGGCAGCCCAGATGACGATTTGCAGGTCGTTCTCGGCTCCAACACCTTGATCATTGAATCGCTTGAGATCCCCACGGGCGCCGATGGGAACATTGACGGCATTCGGGTGCTGACGGCGGCCAATCCGATCCCCATCCCTGCCGCGCTTTGGCCCATGCTAACCGCCATGGGCGGCTTGATAGCGCTTCGCCGCCAACGGCGCGGTTAGTCCTCGACGGCTCCCGCGCCAGGCACCCACAAAACCTCACCGCCGGCATCACGGCTCACCTTCCGTGCGACCACAAACAAGAAATCAGAGAGGCGGTTGAGGTAAAGCGGCACGGGCGCTGAGACGATCCCGTCTGGGCCGTCGAGCTCTTTAAGTGCCCACACCGAACGCTCTGCGCGGCGACAGATTGCGCGCGCCATATGAAGAGCGCTGGTGCCGCCGGGGCCCGATGGCAGGATAAAACTCTCAAGCGGCGGCAATGCATCGTTGATCGCGTCGATGGCGTCTTCGAGCCGGGTGATCCGGACGGGATCGAGGCGCAGCTCTCCTTGCAAGGTCTCTGGGGTTGCGAGGTCAGCGCCAAGGTCGAAGAGATCATTTTGGATCGCCAAAAGCTGACCGCGCAGCCCATCGCCCAGGTCGTGGCTGAGCGCCACGCCCACCGACGCGTTGAGTTCGTCGACATCGCCGATCGCCACGATACGCGGATGGCTTTTGGGCAGACGCCTTTGCTCAAGGCTCACAATCCCGGTCGTGCCCTCATCGCCTGTTCGGGTATAGATCTTGGTGAGCTTGACCATCAGGTCAGCTCCCCCCGCGGCCAAGGAGCCACACGAACAGCATCAAAAGCGCCACAGCAATGGCCTGCAGTGTCACCCTTAAGCGCATGAGTTTGTTGGAGTTTTTGGCTGAAAACTCGCCACCCTTGGCCAATGAAAAGATGCCCAATCCCAAAACGACAGCCACCGCCAGAAGGGCCAGTGGAATAATGAAATATTGCAGCGCAGTCAGCATAAAACCTCGGTTTCCGGCACCGCCAACGCGGCATTGGTTAATCGTGTCTTTCAGGCCCCTGGTTCAAAGGCCCTTCATCGCCTAAGGAGTTGGGGCGGCGGACGCAGGTGCCAACCCATCTGCGCTGTTGTGCGCGTTGGATGGGCTAGGGAACACCAGGTGGGGTATGACGTCTGAAGTCGTCTTGATGAATAGGCAAGCTGTCGCAATGGCTGCGGACAGCGCGGTCACGATATCCGGCGCCAATTATCTGAAGACTTACCAGTCTGTGGATAAGCTTTTTCCGTTGGTCACCGGTCAGCCGATCGGTGTGATGATCTACAACAACGCAGAGCTGATGAGCACACCGTGGGAAACGGTGATTTCGCTCTATCGAGAACAGGCCAATGGGCGAGCGCTCGATTCACTTGAGGCGCACGCCCTCGACTTTATGGCGTTCCTCTCCAACAACACAGAGCTCTTCCCGCAAGATCATCAAGATACAGAATTTTTCAAGCATATCGCGGTGGTCTTTTCCGTCATCGCGCAAGACTTTGACTACCAACTCGATCAGTTCCAACGCTCAGGCCAAGGGCGCGCGCGCGAACATGTGTCGGCGCTGTTCGACTATGTTGTTGCGGAGCTTTACGGCGATTTGACCACCAATCTTGACGGCACGACCCGATCGCGCCTCGACTGTTTTCCGCAAGGCACAGAAGACCAGATCATGCGCCGTTACGGCGCAGAAATCGATGAGTTGATCGGCAGTTTGATCGGCGCGTTGAAGAATGAGTTTAGTGCCTTGGCCGTCAGCAGTGAGACGGTTGCGAGGCTGAGGGACATCGCGGTTCTTTCGGTGGTGCAAGACGCCTTCTTTGAGCATTACACAGGCGTTGTGTTTGCTGGGTTTGGGCGTTCGGATAAATTCCCGTCGATGCGCAGTTTCCTGACATCCACGGTGGTTCTTGGGCGCCTCAAGCACCGGATGGATCGGTCACAAAACATGGGCACCGATTCAGGACCCGTGATCCAACCCTTTGCGCAGGACCGGATGATCAGGACCTTCCTGACCGGGATGGATCAGCATTTGCGGATGTTCCTATTCGGTGAGACGCTGAAGCTTTCCACGACGCTGGTGGGGGACGTCATTGGCCGGGCGCCGGGCTTGAGTGACGAGCAACGCGCGCGCCTGATGCAAGACTATTCGGAAGGGTCGATGGCGAACGCGCTGCGGGCGTTCTTTATGTCCGTTGATCAGTTCCAATACCAAGTGCACACCATGCCCATTCTGCGGGCGATCAGTTCGCTGCCGAAAAAAGAACTCGGCGAAACAGCGGCGTCGCTGATCAAGCTCAACTCGTTCCAGCAAAAGGTTATGAACTCCATCGAAACCGTCGGTGGACCGATCAGTCTTGCGACCATCACCCGCAACGAGGGACTGGTCATGGGTAAAGAGCGCGCGGAGCTTTGAGGAGATCATCATGGCAGACCGTCTCAAACAAATCTGGACAGACTTTTCGGGCCGCACCAGCGTCCACTTAACCGCCGTCGATATCGAAAGCCTTCCGCGCCCTGAACGACGTGAGCAGGTTGATCAGGATTTGGCCGAGTTCACGAGCCAAGCGCAACGCCCCTCCGCCGACAGCGATGCCGTTCAGGCAGCATTCCAGGCTCTGCACGCTGATATCCAAGCCAAGGCGAAAGGCGCAAAGCGCCGTCGGGGCGAGCCAGAGGTTAGCTTTGATGCTGATCCGTCGCCTTTGCCCGATGTGCTTGATGAGCAGATCTTGGCCGATTTGCGCGCCACGGACATGCGGGTGAGGCGCGGTTCCTCTGATTACCTCGCCTACGCTGCTGACCGGCAGGACGCCTGGAAGCGGCGCAAGAAGAAGTGGTTCTTTGGACTGTTTTAGAACACCCAGATGATGGATCGATCGGACCACTGATCTATCCGTTGATCCAAACCCGTCAATGACCAACGCAGAGCCAAAAAGGACACCGGGTTGATCACGTCCGGAGAATTTTCTCCATGGCTTTGCCTTTGGCCAATTCGTCGATCAGTTTATCAAGGTAGCGGACGTTCTTGACCACGGGATCGTCGATGTTTTCCACGCGCACCCCACACACAACGCCTTTAATCAGGGTGCTGTTTTTATGTATAGCGGGCGCGTCCCTGAAAAACGCCTCGAAGTCACATCCATTCTTGATCTGTTCATCGAGCCCTTTTTGATCATAGCCAGTAAGCCAACGAACGATTTCATCGACTTCTTCCTTGGTCCGACTTTTTCGCTCGGCCTTTTGAACGTAGAGCGGATAGACCTTTGAGAACGTCATGCGTGCAATTTTATCGTCCGACATTTTTGTTCCTTTAAGAGGCAGAGAACAGCGCCGCCCGTGTCCATTGGGTTCTTCAAATGCTTTAAACCGGGCAGTGGCTGGAGAACGTCACGGTCTGTCGCTGGGTCGTTCCAAACGGCGAAACGGCCAGTCTTGATCATTCATCTTACGTTCGCATGCCGCGATAAAAGGGCTCCAGCCAGGGGTTAATGGTGTCCTTGAAAGATGCGGCCGTGAGCGAATGAACTTTAACGCGTCCTCGCCACGCTGTTTTGATCAGGTCTGCTTGTTCGAGCGTGTTGAGATGCCTGGTGATGGCCTGTCTAGAGAGGCTCACCCCATGTTCTTCGAACAGTCGGGCGCACAATTCAAAAAGGCTTTGATCATTGCGCTTGCGCAACTCATCGAGAACCAAAAGGCGGGTGTCATCACCGAGCGCGCGGAACAGCTTGCTGAGGTTTGGATCGAAGGGAATGCCCATGCCGCATTATGCAACATAATCGTTGCATGTAAAGAGTGCAGGTGAACGCTGGTCATCAAACAAACAAAATGAAGGTTTGCCGGTCCGCTGACCCACTGGCCATGCCCAAACAAAGCTCGTTCACCCAATGGCGACGGCTATTCAGGGACCTTGTTGATGTCCGATGGCCGAATTTCCTCCGCTTCCATCATGGGCGGTACGGTGTTCGCCTCCTTGGCGAGCATGCGCAGTGCGCCGATCACCCGCGCCTCCGCATCATCGGCGAGCGGTTCGTAGAACAGATTGCTCCGACTTGCCATCCATTGGCGTCCATAAAAGCGCTCTGTACGGAGTTTGGAATGCGAGGGTGGATCAACAAGAAGAAGGCCGCGATCGCATCGGGCGTTGAGGGTGAAGCCGATCCGTTCTTGCCCCTCATCACCGATATGCACCGCTGTGAGGTTGCGCGGCAATGGCGGCGGCGCGCAGAGTTCCGTTCCGTCCGAGGTCGACGTGTAGTCCCGATCACCAAGGGCAAGGGTGAGGGTCGTGCCGCGAAGCCGTTCTTGGTACGTTTCAAAGCGCGAATCCACCGGGGCGAACCCTAAGATGCAACGCGCCTCGTCAAAGCCCTGACAGACGTCATCAAAGAACATCCGCTCAGGCAACGGCAAGCCAATCGCATAGAGCACGGCAAGGCGGTTCTTAAGCACCGGGTTGGTATCGATCCGGTCGTTCCAGATTTGCCCAGCGTACAGCGCGCCATCTCCATAACCAGCGACGATGAAGGGTTTGTTGGGGTCGCGCTCCCGCAAGAAAAGGTCAAAGGCGCTGAGGACATCGTCATAGGCGGTTTCTCGCGCGGCATATCCAGGATGTTTTTGCGTGAAACGCGCCGCCAGGGTCGCCTGGCGATAGCGCGGCGCCCATAGCCGGCCCTGCTGGGCAAAAGGGCCAGCCTCAAGCGGCAGCAACACGTCCCGCAAAAAAGGCAATTGGGTGTCACGATTGTAAGGCGCATTCCAATTGCCATCGCCCCGATAGACGTTGTTATGGATGAAAAATACGTCAGCTGGCCCTTCTCCGGCTCCTCGAGCAAGCCAAGCGTCGTTGGCCGTGGCATAGTCAGGTGCGGGCGGAGGGCCATAGGCCTCGTAGGATTTGTTGGGATTGATGACGGAAAGGGCGACCTCATCCTGATAAAACCAAGACAAGGCTGCCATTCCGCTCAAAACAACGGCTAAACCCGTAAGGAGCCTGAAAACAAACAACATGGGTGGAAGCGTCTCCCATGATCAACCAACGCGCGACACAAGGTTAGCACAGCGCTAAGTGATTGCATGCAACACTCGAGGGAATTTCACGCTGCGCGAGAGACCCTCTGATGGACGGGACGATGGCGAAAAAAGAATCAGGCGAGCGGCAAGGGATACCACTTGCCAAGGTTGGCCCCCTTGCGAGCTTGCGAAACAGCTTTCTCGCCGGTGTGGTGATCGCCGCGCCGCTGTTGATCACGGCGGCGGTGATCTATTGGCTCGTGACGGGCCCGCTCGCCCGCATCGATGGCGCGGTGCAGAGTTACATTCCCGATGCCTTGCTGCCGCCGGAATGGGCGGATGTGTATGTGCCAGGCGTTGGTGTGCTGCTAACGGTCGTTTTGCTCACCTTGCTGGGCATTATGGCCCGCAATTTCATCGGCCGGTTTTTTATCGGCTTCGGTGAGGGCTTGCTCGATCAAATGCCGGTGGTGCGCAATCTCTACGGCTTTTTCAAAAATGTCTTCGAGATGGCCCTTCAGCAATCGGAGCAGTCTTTTCAGGAAGTTGCGATGATCGAGTACCCGCGCAAAGGCCTCTGGACCCTTTGTTTTGTCGTGACACGAACCAAGGGCGAAGCCGAGCACACCTTGAGTGACATTGGCGATGACATGACCAATGTGTTTGTGCCGACCACACCCAACCCCACCTCGGGCTTTTTGCTTTTTGTTCCGCGTTCGACCCTACGGATTTTGAATATGTCGGTTGAGGACGGGGCCAAAATGATCTTCTCGGCCGGCCTTGTCTCACCGGAGTATGATCCTGAGCCGCCGGCGGTGATGCATGCGGATGGGGAAACAGCCATGGGCGCTTTCCGGTTCCTGAAGCGCAAAAAGGCCACCAATGATGATGCTGAACTGCGCGAGGCCTATGAACGAGAGGTGGAAACGGGAAGCTAACCGGACCGCATCCGCCGGACAGCATCATCTCGACCAAAAAGATAGAGGAGCAGCCTCAGCGCCTCGCCGCGCTTGCTCTGGAGTTCAGGGTCATCCTCAACGATCATGGTCGCATCAGCAACCGCGGTGTCCAGAAGGCTCGCGTGATCCGAAAGGTTCGCCAGCTGAAATTCGGGGAAGCCCGATTGCGCAGTACCCAGCGCATCGCCTGCGCCGCGTAAGCGAAGGTCCTCCTCAGCGATCTCAAACCCGTCTTGTGACTGACGAAGGATATTGAGCCGCGCCTTGGTGGTTTCTGACAGCTCGCCCGGCGCGCCGCCGTAAAGCAGCAGGCAGCTTCCCGGCTTATCCCCCCGCCCGACACGCCCACGCAGCTGGTGCAGTTGGGCCAGGCCGAACCGTTCAGCATGTTCAATCACCATGACCGTGGCATCGGGTGCGTTAACGCCGACCTCGATCACCGTGGTGGCAACAAGGATCTTGCAGTCGCCATGGGCAAACCGCGCCACGGCGGCATCTTTTACGGGCGCCTTCATCTTGCCATGCACTAGCTCGACGTCATCACCGAAACGCTCTTTGAGCGACGCAAACCGTTCTTCTGCTGCGGTGGCGGCAAACTGATCATTGGCTTCAACGAGCGGGCACACCCAGTAAGCTTGCCCGCCAGCGGTAATGGCGCGGCCAACCCCTTCCACCACATCCTGCAAGCGGGCGAGGGGGATGGCGCGCGTGTCCACCGGTTTCCGGCCCGGCGGCTTTTCGCGGATCTGGCTCACATCCATGTCGCCATAGGCCGTCAGGGCGAGCGTCCTAGGGATCGGCGTCGCGGTCATCACCAGAACATCGGTGCCCTGTCCCTTCTCCTGGAGTTTGAGACGTTGCTGCACACCAAAGCGGTGCTGCTCATCGATGATGGCAAGGCCAAGGTCAGCAAACGCCACATCATCCGAAAAGACAGCATGCGTCCCAACAGCAAGACGGACATAGCCTTCATTGATCGCACGCAGTTTCGCGCGTCTCGCTTGACCTTGATCTCGGCCGGTCAGCAAAACCGAAGAGACACCCGCCGCTTCGAGAAGGGGTTCCATGGTCTCAAAGTGCTGGCGCGCCAGGATTTCGGTTGGTGCCATCAAGACCGCTTGGGCTCCCGCTTCAATCACGTGAAGCGCCGCCAGAAGGCCGACCACGGTTTTCCCTGAGCCCACATCACCTTGAAGAAGGCGGACCATTTTGAGCTCCGTCGACAGATCGTCGATGACCGCAGAGAGGGCTTTGTCCTGGTCGTTTGTCAGCGCAAAGGGTAGGGCAGCCCGCGCTTTCTCGGCCAGCACCCCGGCGGCATGAAACGCGCGCCCGCCTTGGCTGCGCTGCCTTTTCCGCGTGAGGGCCAGGGTCAGTTGGCTCGCCAAAAATTCATCATAGGCGAGACGCCGCCTGGCGGGGTTGTCAGCCGAAAGATCCAGCCGGCTTTCCGGTTGGTGAACAGTCTGAACCGCATCAACGAAGTCGGGGAAGGCTTCTCGTTCGAGAATGTCATGACGCTGCCATTCGGGAAGAGCAGGTAGACACTTCACCGATCCGTAAACTGCTTTTTTCATCACTTTGGCGGTGAGACCGGCGGTGAGTGGGTAGACGGGTTCAGCGAGGGGCATCTCTCCTTCTGTATCAGGATCAACAATGGCCTCGGGATGAACCATTTGTCGTTGATTGCCATAGTGTTCGACTTTACCTGAGATCAGGCGCTGAGCCCCTTCGGGAAGGGTTTTCTCAAGCCAATCACGGTGGGCACGAAAGAAAACGAGCCGAATATAACCCGTCGGGTCGGAGCAGAGGACACGGTAGGGTGTTCGCGGACGATCAGACGGTGATGGCTCGTGGCTATCGATATGCACCATGATCGTTGCATGCTCACCATCGATGGTTTCGCCGATGGGCGGCCGGTGGCTGCGGTCGATCACGCCAGTCGGCAGGGTCAGAACAAGATCAATGATCCGTCCGCCTGCCACCTTTTGGATGAGCGCGGCCGATTTTGGCCCGACGCCGTCAAGTTTGGTGAGGTCGGCAAAAAGGGGGTTGAGGATCGAAGGGCGCACGGTCGCAGTATGGCGCCACGGACAGAGTGTGGTCCAGGGGGTCAACCTGCCCGTTTGTCAAGGAGCCGGGCAGGTGGGCGCGCCGAATTCCGCTCAGCGCGCCTGTCTTGCCTATCAGCCCATGGCTTTTTGGAAGTTCTCGTCGACCTTATCGAGGAATTGTGTGGTGGTGAGCCATCCTTGCTCAGAGCCAATGAGGAGCGCGAGGTCCTTCGTCATTGAGCCGCTTTCGACGGTTTTGACGATGGTTTCTTCGAGCGTGGTGGAGAAGCGTGCCAGCTCGTCATTCTCGTCAAGCTTGGCACGGTGGGCAAGGCCCCGGGTCCACGCATACATTGACGCGATCGAGTTGGTGGAGGTCTCTTCGCCGCGTTGGTGCGCGCGGTAGTGCCGCGTCACGGTGCCATGCGCCGCTTCTGCTTCGGCGGTTTTGCCATCTGGGGTGAGCAGCACCGAGGTCATCAGGCCAAGGGAGCCAAACCCTTGGGCCACCGTATCGGACTGCACATCACCATCATAGTTCTTACACGCCCAAACGTAGCCGCCGGACCATTTCATGCACGCCGCAACCATATCGTCGATCAGGCGGTGCTCATAGTGCTGACCGATCTTCTCGAAGGCGTCTTTGAACTCGGTTTCAAAGATCTCCATGAAAATGTCTTTGAACCGACCATCATATTTTTTCATGATCGTGTTCTTGGTGGAGAGATAGACGGGATAGTTCCGCTGGAGCCCATAG
>JBCCBY010000090.1:0-10503 GCA_039033795.1 Pseudomonadota bacterium
CGGCGCTGCCGCAGCCCAGGCATTTGTTGCCGAGGGGGCACATGTTGTCATTGCTGACATCAACACTGATGCAGGCGAGAAGATAGCCGCTGAACTCGGTGAAGTTGCTGAGTTTGTTCGGCTTGATGTGCGGGACCCAGACGATTGGGAGGCCGCGATTGCTGCAGCGCAAAAAATTGGCTCACTGACGACCCTAGTAAATTCAGCAGGTGTTTCGATCCCGGGTTCGATCGAAGATGTTGATCTAGAGACGTTTCGGTCGGTCGTCGGGATCAACCTCGAGGGCACTTTTTTGGGATGTAAATTCGCCGTTAAGGCCATGAAAGCGGGTGGGGGTGGTTCGATCATCAACATCGCTTCAACCCTTGGCGTTCGTCCGAGTGGTCTTTTCCCGGCCTATGCATCGTCGAAGGGTGGAGTTCGTATGCTGACGAGAACAGTGGCGCTCCACTGCGCCCAGAACGAATACAACATCCGGTGTAACGCGGTGCTGCCAGGTGCCATCCAGACCAATATGATTGAGGAATATGTTGAGATGGGTGAGCGCGCAGGACGCAGTCGCGAGGAGGTCATCGGCGACTTTGCGCAAAGCCATCCACTGAAAAGGATTGGCAAAGCATCCGAGGTTGCGAGTGCTATTGTTTATTTGGCCTCCGATGCCTCTTCCTACACAACGGGCGCCGACATCCCAGTTGATGGCGGGTTTTTGGCATGATCAGCTTAACGATCAAATCACGACACTGGAGAGGATAGAATGGCTGACGGCACTGAACCTATTTTGCGACGTGATCTGGCGACCTGTCCGCTTCATGAAGTGGACACATCAGATCCTCACTTTTTGCAAGACCCCTACCCCTTTTACAAACGTCTTCGGGAAGAAGCGGCCGTCTATCGCGACCCCGCAACCGGAATCGTTTCGGTGTCCACCTATGATTTGATCCTTGAGGTGAACACCCAGCCAAAAGTGTTCTCGAACGACTTCGCGACACAGCTGAGGTCCGGCGGGGTTGAGCAGCAAGACCCTGAAGAAGCGGCGATCATGGCACAAGGCTATGAAGTCGCGAACACAATGCTGACGGCGGACCCACCGGTTCACACGCGCTACCGCAAGCTCGCGATGAAAGCGTTCACCTATAAGCGCGTCCTGCAAATGACCGAATATGTCGAGCAGTTGGTGCACGAACTGATTGATCAGATGCCGGAAGGTGGCGGCGACTTCAAAGTCGACTTTGCATCAAAGCTTCCAATGTTCGTCATTGCCGACGCCCTTGGTGTGCCGCGTGAAAAATATCCGACATTTGAGGAATGGTCGAACGCGTTTGTCATCCAGCTCTCTGGCGTTGCAGAAAAGCCTCTACGGCTATGGGCGGCCCAGAAGGTCGTTGAATTCCAGCATTACTTCGCAGAAGTGGTGGAGC
Source organism: Pseudomonadota bacterium (assembly GCA_039033795.1). Lineage (GTDB taxonomy): Bacteria > Pseudomonadota > Alphaproteobacteria > Caulobacterales > Parvularculaceae > Parvularcula. The sequence goes on from JBCCBY010000090.1 coordinate 1,419, forward strand.
AAAAACGCACCCACCCCACCGATGATGTGATTTCCGATCTGGTGCATGCTGATCTCGCCGAGGAAGGCGACAATCGGAAAATGAACATCAATGAGCTGTTGTCGATTTTCCAACAACTTCTCGTCGCTGGTAACGAGACAACAGCGCACACGCTAACAGCGGGTATTTACTACCTCCTACAGCACCCAGAGCAAATGGAGCGTTTGAAAGCCGACCCGAGTCTGACCGAGAACTTCGTTGAAGAAACGCTGCGGTACCTTTCGCCCACCAACAATATGTGGCGCCTCGCCATGGCCGATAGTGAAATCGGAGGTGTCAAGATCAACAAAGGCGACATGGTTCTGCTTCGTTATGGATCGGGCAACCGCGATTCGGGGCAGTTCCACGATCCGGACAGTTTCGATATCGACCGCAGCAACGCGTCAAAACACCTGGCCTTTGGCGCAGGGATTCACACCTGTTTGGGTTCTCAACTTGCTCGAAAGGAAATGGTCACGGCGTTCCCTATCCTGCTTAAACGCCTCCAAAACCTGCGTCTCGATACGTCAAAAGGCGAATTGCAGTATTTGCCGTCAATCCTGCTGCGCGGTGTCTTTAATCTCCATGTCTTTTACGACAAAAAGTGATGATGCAATCGATGGCAGAACTTGATCTTACGCGTCAGTTTATTGCTGCTTGGGAAACGGGCAAAATTGATGAGATCGTTAAGTTCTGTGCTGATGATATTATCTATCACAACATTCCCCTTGAACCTCTCCACGGCAAAGAAGCCTTAAAGGCGTTCGCAGCGCCCCTCCTGCAGATGAGCCGCGAAATCTCTTGGGATGTCATCGCCATCGCCCAGAGTGAAGACGGGCGTGTGCTCACTGAACGGGTGGACCGGTTTGATATGGCTGGTGGGAAGTCCATTTCTTTGAAGGTAATGGGTATTTTCCGGTGGAATGCGGATCACCTGCTCGTTGAGTGGCGAGACTATTTTGATCTTGCCCAGTTTCAATCACAAATGCCTCAGGCATCCTAGAAAGACGGAGTGACCGTATCGTGCCCCAAAAAGTAGTGTTTCTCACAGGCGCCGCGAGCGGTATTGGTCTTGAGACTGCAAAGGCTATCCTCAAAAGCGGTGATATTCTGTGGGCGACAGATCGTGATGCAGCAGGGCTAGAAGACGTTGCCAAACTGGGCGCGCGAACAGCCACCATTGACGTGACCTCCGAAGAAGACCTTCGCTCTTGCGTCAACACCGCGATCGCCAAGGACGGAAGGATTGACGCGGTAATCGCCAATGCGGGCTATGCGAATATGGGCCCGTTCGAGCTTGTATCGATGGAGGATGCTCAGCGACAATTTGATGTCAATGTCTTTGGCGCTGCACGGACGATCAACGCTGTCCTTCCGCACATGCGGGAGCGCGGCAGCGGGGTCATTATTGCGACATCATCCATTCTAGCCCATGTCAGCTATCCCATGATGTCTTGGTATTGTGCATCCAAGCACGCCCTTGAAGCGATGATGGATGCGCTGCGTGCGGAACTTTATGAGACCGGCATCGACGTCGTAAAAATCAATCCCGGTGCGATCAGAACGAAATTCGCGAGCACCGCCGCTGCGGAGTTCGATCGGGCGATCCTGCGGACCAATGACCCGGATTATCAAGAGCGCCTCAAATATGTTTCGAAGTCGCTCGAAAAACAAATGGGCACGGGCGATCTACCTGAAACGATCGCCAACGTTATGGTCAAAGCCATTCATGCGGACAAACCAAAAGTGCGCTATATGCCGAACAAACAAGCACGGCAGCTGCTTGCGATGAAACGAATCCTTCCCGCGCGAAGGCTCGATAAGATCTTCGCAGCAGCACGATAATTCGACGGAGATCGCATTGGCTCTTTCAATTCTGGTTATAGGCGCCTCGTCGGGCATCGGAGAAGCTTGCGCGGTGAAGTTGGCGGAGGCTGGACATCAAGTGTTCGGGTCCAGCCGAGACGCGGCGCGCGTTTCAATCCCAAACGTCACGCCCCTGAGCATTGACGTGTTCGATCAAGAATCCATCACCGCCGCCTTTGAAGCGATCATCGCTCAGACGGGCCGGCTCGATGCTGTGGTCTATAGCGCGGGGTTCTATGTGGCTGGCGCCGTTGAAGAAACACCGCTGGCCGATATTCAAGCTCAGATGGAAGCTTACTTTTTTGGTGCGGTGCGGTGCGCGCAAAGCGCCCTGCCCCATATGCGAGCTCAGAAGTCCGGACGCCTCGTTTTCATGAGTTCAACGGCAGGCACGATTTCTATCCCGTATCACTCCGCATACTCTGCAAGTAAGGGCGCTCTGGGGCGGTGGACGGAAGCTCTTGAGTATGAAACTGAGCCCTTGGGCATCCATGTCTCTTATATCGAAGCGGGTCCAATTCAGACGAATGCCCCCAACGCGATGAAACCACCAAGCTCACCCATGGCGATCTATGAAAAGTCGCGGTCCAATGCGGACAATGCGTTCAAGCAGTCGATCAGCGGTGGTCTGCCTCCAGTCCGGATCGCCCAAGCTGTGCAGCACGCCATTGAAAGCGAAAAGCCGCGTGTTCGTTACCGTGTGGGGAGCGCTGGGAAGGTGTTCCCGTTTCTCCAAGCTATGCTTGGTGAGCGTCTATTCCGCAAGCTGATGAGCTCTTCCTTCAAGATCTAAGCAGCTTGTGAGTCTGCAAACAGCCCAGACTTGGTCCATTCAATTCCACGCTTCAACAAGGTGCGGAACACAGGAAGATCCCATGCGCATCGCTCAACCTCAGGATAATAATCCGTGATGCCCTCCATATCATAATGGCCACGACAATGGCCAAGGGTCAGGTACATCACCTCCCCAGACCCCACCTTGTGGGTATAGAGAACCGGGTGTTGTGCCAAAGGCCAGTCCTTTTCGACAAAACCCGTCGCCTCCCCTTCAAACTCGCAATGAAGGATGACATCGAGGTCTCCATGGGTCTCCATCAGATACAGCTCATCGTTTGTTTCAAAGGGCTCAACGCCCTCTGCCATCGGATGATCCGGTTGCGTTACATCAACCCTATAAGGAGCAATAGGAGGATGAGCGATAAACTGGCTGCCAAGCGTTTCCATCAGAAGAGGCGCCTCACGTGGCGCGTCAACAAGAAGGGCGCCGTACTCTGCGTTGTCCGGTGATAGAAAACGTAAGATGGAGTTGGTACCGTGGAGCGCAAACCAACGCTTTCCTTCTTCCACGAATGCTCGCAACATCTTCTGGGTCTCCAAAGAACCAATGATGTTGCAAGTGTAGGTCACCAGAATGTCGGCCTCGGGGATCGCGGTTTGTGCAGCATCATAGGTTTCAAAAACACGGGTCCTGACGCGATCATCCTCCGCAAACAGTTTAAGGATTTCGAGCCGCGCAAAGTCAAAATCGTGCCACTGGCCGCCACAAATAAAGACGGCGTTGATGCGGCGCTTCTCGTCGTTGGCCATGATTTTGCCTAGTACTGAACGCGTTTGGTGATCCCGCCATCCACGACAATATTCGTACCCGTCATGAATGGTACAGCACCCGAAGCAGTAAAGACGATCGTGTTGGCGATTTCTTCCGCGTTGCCAAAACGTCCCATCGGAATGCTCGCCAACGTGGCGTCATAAAACGGGGGAATATTGTCTTTCACCCAATTCCACGAACCACCATCAATATAAACCGGGCCCGGAGAAACCGTGTTGACACGAATACCATTGGGGGCGAGAGCCTGAGCCAGAGCTGATGCATGGTTGATCACAGCTGCCTTCACGGCGTTATAGGGCTGTGGTCCGGCAAATTCTTCAAGTGCCGCCGTGGTGGAAACGCAGACAATCGATCCAGTATCGGACTTTTCGAGGTGGGGAACTGCCGCCTCAATGCCGCGCGCGACACTTAAGAGATCAATGTCGATAGCGGCCTTCCATGTCTCCTCCGAGGGGGGACCACCACCAGCAGAGGCCATAGGGATAAAGATATCGCAACCACCAAGCGCCTCGGCGGCGGTGTTGACCCAAGCGACATACGCGTCACGGTCGGCAATATCGACGGCATGGCCGACGACCTTGGTGCCGGCTTTTGACAGCTCGCCAACGGCCGCATCGACACCGTCCGCCCCCCTCGCACAAATCGCGACATTGCATCCCTCAGCGGCGAAGGCCTTGGCGGTCGCTAGGCCGATCCCACGGCTTGCGCCTGCGATAAGGACATTTTTGCCATTAAGCATTAGGTCCATTGCTTTCCTCCACTCACTTCATTGGTTTGCTGATTTTATTTGAACAAGGTGGTACGCAAATGATCGATGGTCTCTGCTGCATGCTCAAGATGAGGCATGTGGCTGGCGCTATCGATCCACGACACGGTGACATTGCCAGGCAACAAGCCTTCGTCAGGGGTACCGACTATTCGGTCCTCTTTGCATGCAAGGATGGTGATAGGTACACCAATAGTCTCCAGCTTATCGTTAAGCGTTTGATATGCTGAGTCTGATCCCTTTAAGTTGTTTTTGATCTCCGTCAGCGCGGCCTGTGCGCCATCCAGGCGCTTCGCACGGACAAGGTCCTCCAGCATATCACGTGAGACCATATCGGCGCTGTTGAAGAGCAGGCCTGCTGGTCCTTTAAGATCACGAGCGCGCTTGGCCTCAACAAATCCGTCTAAGTAGTCAGCATTAAGAAGGCCACCAGACAGCGAGGCCGGGCAGATAAGGCCAAGACGTTCCGACCGCGAACCCAGTTTCTCTGCCGCAGCAATGGCAACGGCAGCGCCGAGCGAATGGCCAACGAGAACGACCTGATCGATATCCAGAGCGTCAATGCAGGCCACCACCTTCGCCGCCAAGGTGCTGAGCGTGGCGTCGCCGACATCCTTGGAGGATTGTCCGTGTCCGACCATTTCGAGTGCATAAACAGGCCGGCTATCGGCGAGCGCTGGTTGCACCAGCATCCAATTGTTTAAATCGCCGCCAAACCCATGGAGCAAGACGATAGGCGTGGCGTCCTGTTCCTCGCCCATCACGCCAACGCGAAAGACCTGGTCGCCGATGTCAACCGTCCGGATCTCTGGCCCCGCAACCCCCTCGTCAGCGCCATCTTCCGGTGTAAAATTCTGCTGAAACTCCGACACGAACGCATCGATATCTTGATCGGATGTTTCGGCCCCCGCAATGACGGCAATCAGTGCACCGACGGGAAGTGTTTGATCCGGTTGGGCAACGATGCGGCGAAGCACCCCGTCTGTCGGTGCTTCGCATACGTTGGTGATCTTGGTCGTTTCGATATCGACAAGATCCTCGCCTTCTTTAACGAGCTGGTCCTCTTTTGCCCACCATTCAACAATACGCCCTTCTTCCATAGAAAGGCCCCATTTCGGCATCTTCACGGGTTCGATATTGGGCATTTATTCTTCCTTAAACGGATACACCAGTCGTTATGACGACCCACTAATACTGATTAAGATACTTATCCAACGTTCGGTGGAAGTGCCGGATACGGATTTCTTGATAATTTCCAAGCTGGAGCTGACGGTTAGGTGATGCCTTCATTCCCTCTTGGACATAGGGCAGATTAGCCATGTCTTGGTCATAGACCCCGGCAAGAGCCGCACCGATCACATCGGATGCCGAAGCAAACGGTTGATCGTCAGGAATGAGATGCATCGTCGCTGAGCGCGGCATGGGCTCGTCTTTCGGATTCCGAGCCAGGATGCGGACCTCCATGAGACAGTGATCGGGATCACCCCATGGCCGCCAACGATAGATGATGTTGGGGATAAAACCGCCCCACGGCGAGAAGTTGGGGAATATGTTGTAGGTGAAATTGTCCGTCATCTCACTGTCGGAAATATCGGACATATCTTGCTTGGCTTTATCGCCCAACACCACGCGATTGGTCTCGGCCGAAACCTTCCGTGCCCGTAATGGATCATCAAGTGGGATGTGGTCGGTTTCGACCTTCACTTCAGCAACCCGCCGCGTTGCTGCGTTGCTGGCGTCTTGCTCTTCGCCATCGGGCGTCTTCTTCTTGACGGCGGCAAAGTCTGCCATTTTTTGCAGAACAAAGGCCTGATCGTGGCCTTTATCGCCAAGATGTGGCGAAAGAACAGCAGACGGTGTGATGGCGCGATTCATGTGGTCGCCATAGATGTCATAGCGCGTGTTCGCATCGCCCGTGAACGGAAGGATTTGTGGGTGTGTCACAATGGAGTGCCACGCTTCCATGAAGGCTTCTGCCGTCGCCTTCCAATTGGCAGGAATAACACGCCCCACCCATGCCACGGTGTAGCACTCATCAAGCCGCCAGCGATCGTAATGGCGAACCGCTGGGCCAGCCCATTCTTCAAACGGCTCGATATCCTGTTTTTCCGAGACCATGATAAAGCCTTGCCAGCGATCAACACGCAGCTCAGGCAGGCTCATTTCTTTCTCTTTGAGATGACCAAAATCCCACTTACAGGGGACATCTTTCAGCGTGCCATCGATATCCCAAGTGAACCCATGGAATGGGCACTTAAGCTCAGGGCTGTACCCGGACGATGACCGAAGCTTACGCCCCCTATGCAAGCAGTAATTGTGGAACGCGCGAACGCCGCCATCCTTTTGCCGAACAAGAATATAGGAGCGCCCAGCGTTTTCGTAGAGCACGGTATCGCCGGCATCGGGCATTTCTTCTTCACGCGCAGCGAACTGCCACACGTTCCGCCACATCTTCTCGTTTTCGAGGCGCATAAACTCAGCGGATGTGTATCGATCAGTTGAGATCGGCTCCGTGCCTAAAAATTCGTACGACTCTTCACGAAGAAACTCGGGAACTTGACGTGAGTCCTGCTCAAGAAGATCTGTATAGCTCGTCCCAGGGCAGCGGGCGTCGGAAAACGCTTCCTGGTTCCGTTGGTCATCAGCCATGTTTCCGTCCCTATATTTGCTTTGGTCATGATTTGCGTCGACAAATTATGACTGGAAAAAACAATCAGGCAAGACTGCTTTTGCAGAGCCAGTCGTTTTTGACTGCCTTCCGATAGGTTAACGCCAGTCGAGATTAGGGAGCGACAAGGCACGCAGAAACTCTGACTTCCGTCAGTAAACTGCGGTTAGGTTAAGCGCGGTCACCGATGGGCGGTATGCTGCGCTGCGATACGCCATTGTAATTCGACAAAGGGCGCACCAGCTTGTTGCTCGCAAGTTGCTCTTGGACATGCGCTGTCCAGCCGGTTATTCGCGAAATCACAAAGATTGGCGTGAACATCGGGATATCAAAACCCATCAGGTAATAGGCAGGGCCCGCGGGAAAATCCAAATTCGGATAAATTCCCTTTTCGCTCACCATGGTGTCATCCAAGATACGCGACATCTCCCAGTACATTTTGGCTTCGTCCGTGCCCACCACCTCAACCATGCGGCCATAGGCCTCAGTCATTGTCGGAACACGGCTATCGCCCGACCGATAAACCCGATGACCAAAACCCATGATCTTTTTCTTGTTCGTCAGCGCATCGAGCATCCACGTCCTAGCGTTGTGCGATGTGCCGACCTCTTTCAGCATATGCATGACCGCTTCGTTAGCGCCGCCGTGGAGGGGGCCTTTGAGAGATCCAATCGCACCGACAACGGCTGAGTAAATATCGGAGGTCGATGAGGCTATCGTCCGTGCCGTGAAGGTTGATGCATTGAAAGAATGCTCCGCATAAAGCGTCATTGAAACATCAAAGCACCGCACAACCTCAGGCTCAGGAATGTTGCCAAAGCACATATTGAAGAAGTTCTCAGAAAAACCGAGCGCCGGATCCGATGGTATCGGTTTCTGACCATGCCTGAGACGGTAGTCCGCCGCGACAATTTCAGGGATCTTCGCGAACATTCTGATGGACTTGTCCATAAGCCCCTCCGGAGAGGAGTCGTCCGTGGTATCATCCGACTGCCCCAGAAAACTCACCGCTGTGCGCAGTGTGTCCATGGGGTGTGCTCGGTGGTTGCACAGTGTCAGAACCTCAAGGAGGTCCTCACTCAATCCGCGCTCCGAACGCTCTAGCGCCTGAAACTCCTGACGCTTTCGTTCCCCAGGCAGCTCTCCGTTCCACATCAGATAGGCGACTTCATCAAAGGAACAGGCCGCCGCGAGGTCTTGCACAGCATAGCCTCGATAGGTGAGCGAGTTTGACTCCGGCATGACCTTGGATATCGCCGTATCATCCGCGACCACCCCGGCAAGACCGTACATCACCTGCTGCTCTGACATAACTGACGCTCCCAAAGGCCCAGATATCAGCCTGATTGATGATGCGCGCTCGGCATACTGGCAGTGATGATAGGGGTGCCGGGCCTTTGTTGAGAGGGTTGCGTCGACCCCGTCCATCCTCCAGACGTCCCAGACACCGGCGTCTTCGTATGAGGATGGCTCAATCGACCAGACGCGTCTGTTGCCATCTGCTCAAAGATCGTTTGACGCAATTCTCCGAACTGACAGAGCGTGTCGACGACATTTGCCCCAACGCCCTCAACAGTGCTCACGCTGACCTTTATTATTCTGTCAGCTGATTATTAATCAAAAGGCGACCAAGGCTAAACGCCGCCAGACCCGGCCCGACCAACGCACCGCTGGCGGTCAAGCCGAGGACGCCCTGGGATGACCGACCGGAGGTCTGTTGCCGACCAGGTTAGCAAAGCGTTCGACCGTGAACACCGCTGTGTTGTGGGAAGGTCATCTGGAGCGGGCGATGCGATTCGAACGCACGACCCTAACCTTGGCAAGGTTATGCTCTACCCCTGAGCTACGCCCGCTCACTGATGAAGGGCGTATCAAGCAAATTGATGAAGGCAGTGCAACCGTCCGGGCAAAAAAAGAACGGTGCCCAACCCATGGGATTAAAGCTGAGAAAAAGGCGTGCCTGGGCAAGGATCGTCGAAGACTTTAAAGCGTTTCCATGGACGCAGAACGACTTTTCTTCGCCCGATTGGAAGAGATGGGCATTGCCTCGCAAACGGTGGAGCACGACCCGACACCGACCGTTAAGACCAGCACCCATCTTGCCGAAAGCTTGCCCGGCGGCCGCTCAAAAAGCCTGCTCGTTTCTGACAAAGACAAC
>JBCCBY010000091.1:0-10437 GCA_039033795.1 Pseudomonadota bacterium
GACTTTTCAGGTGACCCGACAGAGCCATTGAAGCCGCTCAAAGAGCGCAAGTTCACCGAAATCAACGGCGAAATCAACGGCGAAAACTTTGACGACGTCATGAAACGCATGACCCCTGGCGCAAAGTTCAAGGTCAAAAACACGCTCGAGAACGATGGCAGCGAGATCGCTGTCGATCTTAAATTCAACTCCATGAAAGACTTCGACCCAGCACAAGTCGTGCAGCAGGTTGAGCCACTTCGTCGCCTCATGGAAACGCGCAACAGTTTGCGTGACCTCATGGCGAAAGCAGACAGCTCCGAGGAGCTCGACGGTCTGTTAAAGTCGGTTCTGCAGAGCGAAGAAGAGATGGGCTCGCTTCGAGGGGAGATTGTGTCTCGCCTTGAGGAGCGCATCAGCACACTCAAGGAGAAGCTTGATGCTGCTCCTGAAGGTTCCGATACATCGGCCATCGAGGCCGAAATCAGCGATGCGGAATCCTCCCTCGCTAATATCAAATCTGAATAACGGGGACGTCGAAAAGAATGTCGGAAGAAACATCTGCTGCCAGTGAGGGCGGCGCGGCCGCCACAACAACCGAGAGTTTTCTGGACCGTGCCATTGGCGCGACCAAGCAAACGGAGGCCGATCGCGTCGGCGAATTGATGACGGCATTCGTCGACGGTGCGATGGCCGGCCAAGTCAAGTTTTCCAAAAACTTGACGGTGACGTTCCGCGAAGCGATCAAAGAAATTGACCGTAAGCTGAGTGAACAGCTTGCGGAGGTCATGCATCATGAAAAGTTTAAGAGCCTTGAGGGGTCGTGGCGGGGGCTGAAATACCTTGTCGATAACTCGCTGATTGGTTCTGACCTCAAAGTCAAAGTGCTCAACTGCTCCAAACGGCAGCTGCAAAAAGACTTTGATGATGCGGTCGAGTTTGATCAAAGCCAAATGTTCAAGAAGGTCTATGAAGAGGCGATCGGCACGCCTGGCGGTGTACCGTTCGGCGCGATCATTGGCGATTATCAGTTCTCGGCGCATCCTGAGGATGTCGATATTTTGAGAAACGTATCCGGCGTCGCGGCAGGGGCCTTCGCTCCCTTCATCGCGGGTGCAGGCCACGATATGTTCGGCTTTGACGATTATCGCGACCTGCCCAAACGTGTCGATCTCGCCCGCAATTTCGAAAGCACGGAGTATACAGCTTGGCGCGGTTTCCGTGAGACGGAGGACAGCCGCTTCGTCGCACTTGCCATGCCGCGTGTTCTCTCGCGTCTTCCCTTCGGCAAGGCCACCAAAACGATCGATGAGTTCGACTACGAAGAAGCGCCCTATGACGATGCCGGCAACCCCCAGCAAATGGACCATGACGACTACTGCTGGATGAATGCGTCCTATGCGGCTGCCGTGACGATGACGCGCGCCTATTCCGATAGCGGATTATGCGTGGCTATTCGTGGTGAGAATGGTGGCGGAAAGCTCGATAACTTGCCGACCCACACCTTTGTCAGTGACGACGGCGATATGGATGCGCAATGCCCTTGCGAAGTGGGCATCACAGATCGCCGCGAAAAAGAACTGTCGGACCTCGGCTTCTTGCCCTTGGTGCATTACAAAAACACCGATTACGCGGTGTTCCTTGGTGGACAAACAACACAGAAACCGAAGAAGTACACCAACACCGCGGCCACGGAAAACGCCGCAATTTCTGCGCGCTTGCCCTATATGATGGCGACTTCTCGCTTTGCGCATTATCTTAAAGTGATGGGCCGGAGCATGATCGGTTCGTTTGCTGATAAAGAGAGCGTGACCAAGCAGCTCAATGACTGGATCTTGGAGTACGTCAATGAGTCAGAAGGCGCAGGTCAATCAATTCGCGCACAAAAACCGCTTCGCCGGGCACAAGTTGTCGTTGAGGAAGTGCCCGGACGTCCGGGTTCTTACCATGCCGTTGCTCATCTGCAGCCTTGGCTTCAGTTTGAAGAGCTGACCACGTCCATGCGGATGGTGGCTCGAATTCCGTCTGCGGGCTAATGGACCTCCGGGCGGCTGAACGCGAACTAAAGAACGCGGCCGGTCGCTCGGTACCCACAGGGAATGATGATGTGCCCGCTTGGCGGGTTCATCCGTCAACGGCTTGGTCTGTATTAAAAGACGTCAGTCAGCCCGCGGCGTTTTATTTTCTGTTCGGATCGCAATTCAACGATATCACTGCGCGAGACGCATCGCGCGCCCTGGCTCAGTTGATCACCGCGATCGATGATGTCATCAACGAAGCCGTTTTCGAAATCGTCAGCCATCCTCGTTTTACAGCGCTTGAGGGTCGGTGGCGTGGATTAAAATGGCTAACGGATACAGCGGGTCTTGCTCGTCCATCGGACCGCCCGAAGTTAAAAGTTCTGAACGCATCGTGGGGGGCAATCAGCAAGGATTTGGACGATCACGACGATCTGTTTCAAACCTCGACATTCGATCTTCTTTATAACGAAGAGTTTGGCCGCGCTGGCGGCGAACCTTACGGCTTGCTCGTCTCCGATCACCACTTCTCTCATCGGTCGCAAGGCGCCCATAATGACATCGCAACGCTGCGTGCCCTCGCGCAGTTGGGCGCAGTCTCGTTTTGTCCAATCGCTGTTGGTGCATCGCCATCTCTTTTTGGTATCGATCAGATGGGGGAGCTTGATCGCCGGAAGGACATCACCACCACATTTGATTCCATCGAGTACCAATCATTGCGTCAGCTACGGAACGATCCATCGAGCCGATTTCTTGCCTTTTTGGCGGGGTCGGCGTTGATGCGGGATCGCTTTGGAGAGAGCGCGGCGCGGGACATGGGGACACAGTACCGGGACCCTATTCCCCATGACGCGATCAATCTCGCTTGGGCACCGGCGGCATTTTCCCTCGCGCATGTGACCATACGGGCCATCATCAATTACAACTGGCCAGCCGCAATCAATGGGGCTGTGTCTCAACGATACGGTTCACCCGCAAAAATTGAGCCAGAAGGCGGTGTGCTGACGGGTCTGCCCAATTACAATTTTCATAACGGCCATGCGGGTGACTGGCAAAAAATTCCGGTCGAGGTTTACCTTAGCCGTGACCAGGAGGCCCAGCTCAATGCCTTGGGCTTTATTGCACCACGGCCGTGTGCCTATACACAGTACGCGGCGCTTCATGCGTGTCCATCGGCCTATTCGTCGGAGGGTCGGGCGGAGATTTCCAAGGTTGGTGCCTTCTTGCCCAACATCATGAGTGTTGCGCGGTTTGCCCATGCCATCAAAGTGATTGGCCGCTCTTGGATTGGCTCTCTTGAAAATGCCGATGAACTCCAACGCTATCTCCAGACGTGGTTGACGCAGTACCGTCGTTCCACCAATCCAAAAGACAGTGACAATGATGCGGCGCCCTTGCGTGATTTTCGTGTGAAGATCGATCCTGTGCCCAACCGCGCGGGGTGCTACACCTGTAATGTGAGGCTGCAGCCGCACTTCCAAATCGATTACGTGATTTCCGAGTTCGAGCTCTCGACGGAGATCAAACAGGCCGTCTAAGGAGGCATGATGACTGACCTGACCGCCATAGAAGAGGCGTTTGAAGCGAGCGACCTGACCGCTTGGCGGGCTGCGCTGGCGGCGAATGTGAAGGCCAATCCAGCCAAACGATCAGCACGCCTTGATTTTGCCGACGCTTTGTTGGTGATCGGCGACTATGAGAAAGCCGATACGCATTATGACCTTGCCGGTGGGGAAGGACCGATCGCTGCCCGATCCCAACTGACCCAACGCCTGCTGCGCGGCCTGGTAGAGCGAGATGCATGGTGGGCAGATGGTGCGATGCCGGAACTGGCTGATGAACCCAATGACGGGTTTACTGCATTGATCGCGGCACTGATAAAAAAGCGTGAGGCAGCCCACGACGCCGCCGCTGCTTTTACCGAGGCGGAAGCTGCCAGAGGAGAGCTTTTGTTCTCGGTGAATGACGGGCCGGAGGTGGATGTCCGGTATGTTGATGATCGCATGGCCTCCTTTTTGGAAATGCTGACCCCGAGCGGGGTCTATAAGCTGGCACCCCTGGCGGCTGTCAAAAGCCTCACCTGTTTGCCGATCGAACATGTCAGTGATCTGGTGCTTCGCCGAGCCATGTTGACGCTTGCCAGTGGTCAAAGTGGGTCTGTCTTTCTGCCGATGATCTATCCGTATACAACTGAAACAACGGATGAAGAAAAGCTTGGGCGTTCGACCTCGTGGCAAGGTGAAACGAGCCCCTTCACGGGTCATGGCTTGCGCTGTTTCTTGGTCGGGGACGATTTGTTATCGATGGGCGAGTTGTCCTCCCTCCGTCAAGCTGGTGCGAGCGATGGTTGATGCACAGCCTGGCCTATTCGACCGGCTGACAGGGCGCGGAAAAAATCGGTATGCCGACGACCTGTACGATACGCTGCGGCAGGACATTGAAACGCTCCTCAACAGCGAGTGCCGTTTCAAGGCGGTGTCGTCTGAACTTCAATCCTTGGGCGGATCGCTCCTTGACTATGGCGTTCCTGAGTTTTCCCATTTGCAAGCCAGCGATTCGCAGACCGCGGCGGAGATCGCAGAAGCGTTTCGGACAACTTTGGCCGCATGGGAGCCGCGGCTCACCAGGATCAGTGTTGTGCCGACCCGTGATCGACGGGATTCCACGACAGTCCTTTTGCGGATAACGGCATCCTTGGCAGGTCACGAGGATGAACGCCTTGCTTTTGACACCGCGCTTCAAACCGTTGGTCAGGGAATTGAGGTGCGCGAACCCCGATGACAGATCCAGTTCTTCCGTTTTTCGATGCAGAGCTTCGGTACTTGCGGGAATTGGCTGCGCGAGACCCGGAGATCGCGGAGACCTTTGGCATCACCAACACCGGTGTGGCAGACCCCTTTGTTCAGCAACTCTTTCAGGGCACTGCATTTTTGGCGGCTAGGGTCCGCGGTAAGCTCGATGATATGTTCCCAGAGCTGTCCGAGGTCATGCTCAATGCCTTGCAGCCAAGTCTTATTGCCCCGCTGCCTGGCATGGCAATGGCGCAATTCACGCCTGCGGATGATCTCGATGCCCCTTTGGTGATTGAAAAGGGCGCTGAGCTTAACGTGCCTGCTGTCGACGGAAAGGTTTGGACATTTCGAACGGGGGCGGATGTTTGCTTGCTACCAATCGCGCTGTCGGAGAGCAGTATTCTCTTGCCCCCAGCGCCGATCCCGAACCATCCCAAGATCGATAAGACGCGATCCGCTCTACAGCTCAAACTAAGGACCCAAACTGCGGATGTGCGGTTTGATGCTCTTCAGAGAAAACCAATCCGTGCACACATAAGCGCGGATCGGGCCCTCGCCTTCAAGTTGCACGAACTTATTTTCAACCACATTTCTGGCGTCTCGGTGTTGCGAGGCAATGGCGATGTCGCGCAGTTTCTCCCCGCAACTGCGCTGCAAGACGTTGGGTTTGATGCAGGATCACTGATGACGCCGATGCCTGCGCATATGCCTCATCACTTCGCATCGCTCACCGAAGCGATGACGTTTCCGGACAAGCATCTCGGTTTTGATGTGCAAGGAATTGACTGGTCTCAACTGGGAGACGATCGGGAGGCCAGTCTTATTTTGCATTTTGATGAAGCCGTTCCCGATCTTGACCGTCAGATCAAGGCAGACACCTTCCGCCTCTTCTGTGTCCCCATTATCAATCTTTTTTCAGCCCGAGCAGAACCATTCCGCTATGATGCTGCGTATCCGGAGCACCGGCTGGAGCCAAGGTTTGGCCAAGACGAGGCCCATGAACCCTATGCGGTGGACCGTGTGATGGTCGAACCCCCTGTGGGGCAGGGTGAGGTTCGTCGCTATGTGTCTGTTCTATCGGTTGACACAGCCGATGATGCGACGGGTCTTTATCAAACGGTGCGCCGTGCCAGGCCGGGCGGGAAGGGTGACGATGTTTATTTGTTGCTCTCTGCGGACATGACCCAGCCCATCGCGGGCCGGGGCATCCAAAATTCGACCGTTGTGTCGGATGTGATCTGGATGAACCGCAATATCCACGAGGCAGCGTCGACCCTTCTTGGAAAGCGGCTTGATCTGACCGAAGCGAATGCGGGTGTGACTGGTGTCACCTGCTGCACCATACCAACCAGTGTTCAACGGCCGCCGCGATCCCATGATGCGCATTGGAAACTTGTGGCGCAGATGTCGCTCAACCATCTTTCCGTCGGTGACGGACAGGAGCGCGCCAAAGTGTTGCGAGAGCTTGTGTCTCTTCATGACCGACGCAATGACACCGTTAATCGAAACTTGATCGAGCGCCTCAAGACCGTGGAGCTTCAGTCGACATCGACGCGCTTGCCCGGTGGCGGACGTCTGGCTTTTTGCAGCGGCGTGGATGCAATGATCTCTATCGACGACACACGATTTTCCGGACAAGGAGGGTTTTTTCTTTCCGCCCTCCTCAGTCATTTTTTGGCGGCTTATTCGCCGGTTAATAGCTTTGTGCGTGTCAGTGCACGTCTTGATACAGAAAGGATGCCCTACGTCCAATGGCCAGCGAGAACGGGATCGAGGAACCTGATCTAACGATGCTGAGCCAGGATGAGGTGGCCAACCTCTCCTTTTTTCAGCTCATTAGGCGGGTGGAATTGCACACCGGTCAACGGCTCGGTGGACGTGAGATGCCGATGACCGAACCGCTGCGTCTTGGCGCCGCGCCATCCTCTCGGTTCGCCTCATCAGAAATCGTGAGCATCGAGCCGACAGAGCCCGTGAGTGTTACGATGAATGTGATTGGTCTCACTGGTCCAAGCGGTGTGCTACCACTTCATTATACTGAACAAACCATCACCGGACGACGAAGCGGCGAAGAGCTGTTTGGCCGTTTCCTGGACCTTTTTAATCATCGATTTGCATCCTTTTTCTATCGCGCATGGGCAAAGTATCGCTTCTTGGTCTCGCGCGAACGGGCGAGGGGTGAGGAACCCATCCTGACCAGCCTCGGTCTTGGAAGTGGACTTGGAGACAATGCTCCGCACCGTGCTCTCTCTGGAGCTTTTCAGAGGCGTCCTTCTGCTGGCGGTATCGCCCGGGTCGTGGAGGCGACGCTTGGCGCGAAAGCAGAGGTCGCCGAATTTCAAGGCACGTGGATCCAGATCGCTCCTCATGACCGCACCGCTCTGGGCGAGTCCTATGCAACTCTAGGCGGAGACGCTGTGCTTGGGGAGCGCAGTTGGGATGTCAGCAGAACGTTCGCGATCAAAGTGGGACCGGTGGAAAAGGCCGCCTTTGTTGATCTTGTCAGCGGACAAGGAAACGTCGGCTCGATGCGTAACGCGATTAAATTGGGGGTTGGACTGACGGTTGACTGCGTTGTCGACATTTCATTGAGCCGATCTGAGGCACCGACCGTTCGGCTGGGTGACACGGAGAATGGCGCCCGACTCGGTTTGGGTACATGGCTCGTCGGGGGCAAGCCTGACGATCTGTTGTCGGACACCAGGCTTTCGGCCCGTTTTCAGGATGCGTTCTAGAGCCCCTTCAGTGGTCTTTGGATCACGGAAGGGGCGCTACGTTGGTGTTTTATCGCGTTGCCGGACCGCCAAACCGGCCCCGCGTTGGCTGAAAACCCTCTAGATAATCCCGAGCGTTGACCAGCGAGAGGAAAAATCGTTCATGCCTTTGTTGATTGCAACACCGGCCACGATCCTCATCCGTTCAGGGTCCTCAACCGTTTCGCCATTTTCGAGGAAAGTCTCTCCTCGGGCGTGCAGGGCCGCGATGAGCTCGTCCTTCATCGCTTCCTCATCCATTTCACGCTCGCCGTCTTTTCTCTGGGAGACGATGTTGTAGAGCGCCATGTTGGCCGGTTCGGTGGGAAGGCCGGCGCCAAGCACCGGGGAGCCGAGGGCCATGTGATGGGCGGTCAGATCATTCAGGGCAAATTCAGAGATCGCTCGGTTGGCGCGCCGGATGGTTTTATCAGCCTTGGCGTCAAGATCGATGGCTGGCATAACTTGCCGCGAAGAGATCAGCATACCCATCACCTCTTCTGCAGAAAGATTCGTGCCTGCTTGATGCGAGATCTCCACCAGCTCACCCAGTGGACGAGGGTGGCCGACAAGCGCTTCGATCAGTGGCTCATAGGTGGCTTTTGGGATCTCAGCGTTGCCGCGATGCACTTCGAGCTCATACTCAAAGTCTTCTGGCTCCCTCACCAGGGCAACGGGCGTCTCGAGAAGTAAGTTCGTCCGCTGCGTATCGGTGAGCGTGTAATCGCCTTTGACAAAGACATCGCGGCGAAAGCGGTGGGGTGACACCAACTCCATCAGTTGCGGCTCGAAGTCTGGCGCAAACTCCTCCATCAATTGTCTTTGTTCGTCGGAACCAATTGTTTCAGGGAACGCATCAAGAAGACGTGTACTCCCAACCAACGACAGTTTGGCTTCTGCCATGTCTCGCGCCACGTCAGAACGAAACATGGGTGACCAACATTGCGAGAGATATTCATGCGCCACATAGCGAAAGTTTGCTTTGGGTACGTCGTCGAGGTCATCAAGGTTATCGCGAATGCTGGCCGGTAGATAATCAAAGCTGATGCCTTGAAACCCTCGATCGTGGAGCGATTTGACCTTGCGCAAAGCATTCCGTACCCGGTTGTCTGCATCGCCAGGTTCGTTGCGTGCGAACTCGCTGATCAGTCGTTGGATCGTGAACGCGCCGGACCACCCGGGCAGCGCGTTGTACCCCAAATAGAGAACAGCACCGGGTGCCATAACATTCTTGAACATGCGAACGAGGGCTGATCGGATCTCGGTGGAGACCCACGTGTAAACCCCGTGGCAAATGACGTAATCAAATTGACCAAAAATCTCGCTCGCTTCGTGTTGGATTTCGAGAAAGTCCGCCTCGACCAAGTCGACGTTTGAGAGCCCTGCTTGTTCGATCAGCCGATGCCCAGCGGCGATTTGTGCAGGTGCAAAATCGATCCCAACAAACTCAGCTGACGGATTGGCGGCACCCATCGTGACCATCGACGTGCCGGTTCCACAACCCAATTCCAGAACCCGAAAACCCCCTTTGATTCGTGGCGGTTGCATGCCGCGAATGAGGGGAACGAGGCGCAAATGAGCAGGCGCGTGTTCGGTGTAATAGGATGAAGTGTAGGGTAACTCTGTGGGGTAGCCGCTATCCCAAGCCATCGCGGTATCCTTTGCTTGCAAACTCTTCTTGCGGCCTTCAACTTCGGTTGAAAAGCCGTTGGGCTGTTCCATCCGCAAGTGATGGCGGTTTGCGGCGTCTTCGTGAAGAGCTTCGCAGGGGAAAGAGTCATGGCCTCGCTCGACGTCAAATCATTGGTCCTAAAGCTGAACACCACCTGTCGGGAGGCCTTAGAGGCCGCCGCTGGCCTGGCGGTGGGACAAACCCACTTTGCAGTGGAGATCGAACACTGGCTGGTCAAAATGCTCGAAGCACCGAGCAACGACATCGCCGACCTCTTAAAAGCAGTGGGCGTTGATCCTGTTGCGGTGCGTTCAGACATTGATGCATCGCTTGAAAAGATGAAGCGGGGCAACAGCTCCACGCCGCCGCTGGCGCCTGGTTTGGTTGAGCTTGTGCGGGAAGCCTGGCTTGCAGCGGACCTAAAGTTCTCCGAACCGATGATCCGCTCGGGGCATGTCCTGATTGCTTTAGCCAGCTCGAACGCGTTGGCTCTTCGCGCCGCCACGCTCTCGCCGCGTCTCGCTGCGCTTGATGGAGACCGTTTGGTCGAAGCCTTTTCTCAGTTGGCAGAGCAAAACCCCTCAGGAGAAGGGGCAGACACGCCGCCTCCAGGGAAGGGAGGTCCGCTCGATACCTATTGCCAAGATCTCACCGAACAGGCGCGTGCGGGAAAGATCGATCCCGTGCTCGGTCGGGATGGTGAAATCCGGCAGATGATCGATATTCTTCTGCGACGGAGGCAGAACAATCCGATCATCACCGGTGAGGCTGGTGTCGGTAAAACGGCTGTGGTCGAAGGCCTTGCGCGACGGATTGCCGAAGGTGACGTGCCCGATGTGCTGAAAGACATCCGGCTGTTGTCCCTCGACTTGGCGCTCCTGCAAGCGGGCGCCGGCGTCAAGGGTGAGTTCGAAAACCGCCTCAAAAACGTCATTCAAGCGGTGAAGGACAGCCCGCAGCCGATTATCATTTTTATCGACGAGGCCCACACATTGATTGGTGCCGGTGGCGCAGAGGGCCAGGGCGATGCAGCGAACTTGATCAAACCTGCGCTGGCACGGGGCGAGATGAAAACCATCGCAGCCACGACGTGGTCTGAGTATAAAAAATACTTTGAAAAAGACCCCGCTTTGGTTCGCCGGTTCCAGGTGATTGATGTCAAAGAACCATCAGTGGACGTGGCTGTTGCAATCATGCGCGGCGTGGCGCCGGTTCTTTCGTCC
>JBCCBY010000092.1:0-10421 GCA_039033795.1 Pseudomonadota bacterium
CCGGTGCTGCGATCAGCGGCTTGTTTGGCGGATCCGCCACCACCGGTATTGTGTTGGGTGCTGTGATCATTGTCGCCTACACGCTTCTGGGCGGTTTTCTAGCGGTGTCGATCATTGATACACTTCAAGGCCTCCTGATCGCTGTGGTGGCTATTATTTTGCCGTGCACGGCCTTTTTCTACGCAGGAGGGTTTGACGGGATCGGTCAGGCTTTGGCCACCAGCCCGGCTGCCTATACCGCTCCTTTCGGTGGACGCGCAGCATTTGCTGCTATCGGCTTTGTCTTGGGTCTGACGGCGACAGGTTTTGGTGCCTTGGGCCAACCCCATTTAATAGCGTGGATCATGGCGTCCCGGGACACCAAAGCGCGCGTGCGCGGTGCTGCTGTCGCGATCAGTTGGGGTCTCTTGATCTATCTCAGCATGACGATGGTTGGGCTGATGGCGCGCGCTATTCTGGGAGCGGAAGAAAACCCCGAGAGTGTGTTCTTTTCGATCAGCAACAACGTGTTGCCTGGTGCTTTTGCTGGCATTATTGGTGCCGCAACACTTTCCGCAATCATGTCCACGGTGGATAGCCAATTGCTCGTGGCGGGTGCTGCGCTGTCACACGATAGTGGGGCGGGCAGACTTTTGCGGGGGCGATATGTTTTGGCTTCGCGTGTGGCCATCCTCGTGGTCTCGGCCATTGCTCTCGGGCTCACACTTTTGGCGCCGGCGTCTCTCTTTGAACGGATTCTTTTCGCCTGGACCGCACTGGGCTCTGCCTTTGGGCCCGTTGTTGTGGCCCGTGTGCTTGGCCAGCGCCCGGTTGGCGAGATCGTGCTTGGTGCGATTTTGGCGGGGTTTATCACAGCTTTGGCCTTTGAATTCGTGTTGCCGTCCGGCCCTGGTTCCATATGGGCCCGCACGGTTCCTTGGCTTGCGGGTTTTCTGGTTCTCGCAATGCCCAAACGCGGGGTTCGACCATGAGCCGTTTGGCCCACGTCCCGCGTGTGTTCCGACCTGCGGCTAGAAAGTCGCCACCATTCGCCACCGTCGTCCATCTTCGCGTAACCTCAAACAAGAGAGGGTCACAGAGGACCGTGATGCATGCCGATTGAGGTCAGACCAGACGCGCGCTTTGATTATACCGTCGATGTGTTGATTGTTGGCGCGGGGGCGTGCGGACTAACGGCTGCCTTGGCGGCGGTTGATGGCGGTGCATCCGTGCTCATTCTCGAGCGCGATCCGAGCCCGTCTGGCACCAGCGCCATGTCAACGGGCCTCATCCCAGCTGCCGCAACGCCAGAACAGGAAGAAGCAGGCATTCCTGATACCGCGGAAATCTTTGCCGCAGATATCATGGAAAAGTCAGCCGGGCGGGCAGACCATCATGTTGTTCGTTCGCTTGCCGATGAATCCGCTGAGACCATAGCTTGGTTGCGGTCAGTCCACCATGTTCCCCTGTCGCTTGTTGATGGATTTGTCTATCCTGGTCACCGTTTACGCCGGATGTATGGCACACCCAACCGCACGGGGTCAGAGCTCATTGCTGCACTTTGTTCAGCATGCGGTCATGCAGGTGTTGATATCATCGGCGATGCGTATGTCGATACACTGATCACCGATGGTCAGCAAAGTGTCCGTGGTGTGAGATTTCTGCGCCCCAATGGCGGCCATGAAGAGATCGGATGCCGCACGCTCATTCTCGCCACATGCGGTTTCGCGGGCAACGCTGATATGGTGGCGCAATGGATGCCAGATATGACGGGGGCGGTCTTTCACGGTCATCCCGGTGCTGATGGATCAGCTGTTTCATGGGGCGAGGCGCTTGGCGCGCAGCTGGGCGATATGACGGGTTATCAAGGGCATGGAGGCTTGGCTTACGGGCACGGTGTTCCGATCCTCTGGCCGACCATTATGCGCGGCGGATTTCAAGTTAACCGAGAGGGTGCTCGCTTTTCCGATGAATCCCTTGGGTATTCAGAACAAGCCTCTAAAATATTAGAGCAGGCGGATGGAGCAGCTTGGACAGTCTTTGATCAGACGATCGAAGAGGTTATGCAGCAGTTTGATGATTACCAAGATGCTCTTCGGGTGGGGGCGGTAAAAACTGCGAGTACAGCGAAAGATCTCGCTATCGGCGCGGGTGTTAGCGTTGACGGGTTGGAGCGCACCTTCGCTGATATCGAAAAACACGCGAACAACGACGTTTCTGATCGGTTTGGCCGACGTTTCACGATCGAAACGCTGCTCAAACCGCCCTATAAGATCGTTCGGGTTTCCGGGGCAATTTTTCATACCCAAGGGGGTCTTGAGGTTGACGTGAGCGCGCGCGTAAAACATGAGGACGGTCGTCCGTTTCCAAACCTTTATGCTGGTGGCGGTGCGGCGAGAGGAATTTCAGGGCCAGACGCCTCGGGCTATATAGCTGGCAATGGCCTTCTTACGGCGACGGGTCTTGGTAAGATCGCCGGTCGTCACGCCGCACAACAAGCTCGGCAAGGGAATGATGTTTGAGGGAGCTGCATAGTGTCCAATTCAAAAACCGTCGACAACGAAAACGACCTTCAATGGGCAGCGGATCAGGCCATCAATCCACGATTGTCGCAACGAGGGCGCGCGAGCTTTGATTTTCTCGCCGGGCTTCGTGCGGCGATGAACACCACGCTGACACCAGCCATCAACAATGATTTGGCCGTGAGCGGAGTTTCGAATGACGCGCTCCCGGATGACGATCATCAAATTGCTGAGGCGATGGCACGGACCGATTCCAATGCCCTTCGCGTCAGTCATCTGTGTAAGGAATGGCACCGCAACAATCATGGCCCGCTTGCTGCCGAAGCCTTCTTCGAAATTCAGGATGCTATTGACCCGGCAATATCTGCTCTCGATCAGGGTTCATCGGTGACGTTGCACCTGAACGATCAACAAGTTGCCCCTGGTTATTGGGACGGCGTCGCTTTTCATCGCACCACCGGGGGATGGGACGCTTTCCCCCTGGCGGGTTTCGTTCACGGAGAGCTGGTGCACAAATTAATGGTCGAGCGAATATTCCCTGGGGGGATATTCAAACAGCGACGCGCAGCTGCCCGCGAAGCTTTTAGCGACAGCTACGATCAAATCCTTGAATTGGGTTGTTCAACGGGGCACTACACCTCCGCACTCGCCGATGTTTATCCCGATGCGGATATTACCGGTGTCGACCTATCACGAACGGGTCTTGAACATGCCCGCCGTGTCGGCAATGCGCGGCATGCCCCGTGGCAACTTTACCAGCGGCCAGCGGAAGAAACAGGTTTTGAAGCTCAGAGCTTTGATTTGGTCACATCATATATTTTGTTGCATGAGTTACCTGCGGACGTTGTGCGGTCAGTGTTTTCTGAGGCATTCCGTGTGCTTCGCCCAGGAGGCGATGTTATGATGAGTGACGTAACAAGGCTCAGCGAACTGGATAAAATACAGCGCTGGCGGACGATTGAAGACGCCAAACACGGGGGTGAACCTCACTGGCATGAAAGTGCGTCTTTGGACCTCAAAGAGGTTGCTGAGACGGCGGGGTTCGAGCTTGTTGAGAGTTACGGTTTGGGCGGCCGACCTTACCCCTGGATCGTTCGTGGACGGAAACCATCATGACGTCGAGCGAACTATTTCACGCCGACATGAAATATGGCGAGCACAAAGCGGAAAATATTGCGCAGGCCGTCCTCACCTTGTCCTTTGAGGTATGGGCCTTGCGTGATCGTGTGTGTACGCTCGAAGAAGTGCTTCAAGAAAAAGGCATCAATGTTACCGAAGCCATCGATCAGCGCGTATTGACGGATGAGCAGCAGGCGCAGCGAGACGAGAACGTCAAGGCGTTTGCTGCACGAATTATCTCGGCGTTATCAGGCATCCCTCCCAATAACCCCGATGGCTGATTAACAGAAGGCGTAAGAACCAATCAATATCGCAACGCCTTCCGTTTGCCTCGATTTCATCTTAACCCAATTGTCCAGGGATATGCTGTTCGTGTACAGTCATATAATGGTCAGCGATTTCTTCTCGCGTTGCAAACCATACACCGTCAAGTCTTTGTGCGTGTTCGATAAACTCCCTCAGTGCGCGCACACGATAGGCTCGGCCTGACACATGCGGATGAATGCCAACATTCATGATCCGCGCTTGTTTCTCACCCTCTTGGTGCAGCACATTGAGTTCTTCGATGAGAATGTCACGATACTCATCCGTCGTATGTCCGCGCCTGGTTAAAATCGTGAAGTCGTTGATCTCATTCGAGTAAGGAACAGACACGATTGGGCCTTCAGGTGTACGGATGAGAAAGGGTTGGTCATCATTCATGATATCACAGTAAAACTTGTACCCATGACCTTTCAGAATCTCTGGTGTGTTCAGTGTTCCTCTTAAACTCGATGATAGCCATCCCGCTGGTCGGCGACCGACATTTTTTTCATAGACATCCGTTGAATTGGCGATGATTTTACGTTCTGTCGGCAGATCATGAGCATAATCCGTGAGGAGCTCACCCTGTTCCCAATTGTGGGCGAGCAGCTCCCAATTTCGTTGGAGACAGGCCTCGACCATGGGTCTTCGGCGTTCGAACGTGACTGCGTTGGTGGTGCACGATGCTTTGATGCCAAGCTCGTCAAACAGATCGTATAGCCGCCAAATGCCGACGCGTTGTCCGTATTCCCTCCACGAATGATTAGGGAAGTCAGGCGTATGCCCTGGAAGTGTTGCAGGCAAAATAGGCGGTCCACCTGCATAATAGGGCTCGGACGTATCTTTTGTCAGATCCCATGTTTCAAGATTAAAAGTGAGAATAAGCGCGACTCGCTTGCCATTCGGCCACTCGAGTTTTCCTCGTTGAGAAATAGGGACATAATCGAATTCCATGTCTGCCTCGTCTTTACTGTGGTTGATGTTATGTTGGTTTGGGGAAGGCCGCCGCCACATCTTTGGCTGTTGCAACCTCCAAATTTTCAAGCGCGGAAAGCTGCTGTAAGACGGACTTCATCGTCTTTATACGAAAAGGTTGGCCGATGATGTGGGGTGTGAGGGTGAATCCAAAAGCCTGAGCTCCAAAACGGTCATGATCAGTAATATGAAAGTTCGCAGCTTCAATAATCTGATCGGCCCATTCATCTTCGTGCTGTCGTCTGTCAATGAGCAGTTTAAAATCATCCAGTTCATTCATCAGTGGCAGGCCAGTTATTGAAGTGTGGCCAGCACGGAGTGAAAACGGTGTTTGGTAGGATTCCCAGTCAAGGCAGATCTCAAACCCCTGTTCTGCAATCAGATCAAGCGTATGATAGGATTGGTTTCTCGCCGGACTCATCCAGGTCACGGCATCGGGGAGCCGCCGGCGTACCTCTTTGATCATGGATCGCTCATCATCAACGGGCAGTTCATCATGATGGATGGCCGCTGTTGACAGTCCATGGGCAGCGATCTCATGGCCGGCATCACTGATCGATTTGATCAGCGGAGAGTATCGTTCTGCAGCAAGAGCATTGATGGCGAAGGTGGCCTTCAGTCCCAATTCCTCTAATGCCCGCAGGATACGGAACACCCCCACCCGGTTGCCATAGTCTCTCGTCGTGTAATGACGTAAGTCAGGGTAGGGCGTTTTCATCGCACCAGGATGGAGAAAAGGCGCGGATGGCGGGTTGAGGGGAAAGAACTCTATAGGAACGACGATGAAGGCCATTGCCTTAACACCGCTATCTAGGTGTACAGATTGGTGCTGATCGAGGGGATTCCATCCGTGACGGTCTTGGTCCATTCCCGTACGGCGCATACGATAACGGAGGTGGTCATCATGCAGGGGCAAAACCAGTCCCCCCTTGCGCAACACCGCGAGCATTGATGTCCTCGACAGACAGATCCCAGTAGTAATTGCGGAAATGAGTCGCAATTTCTGTGCCCGTTGCAAACCAAACATCATCCTGGTGCGACGTGATGTGTTTGAGTGCATCCTCGAAGGGGCGCAGCCTGTTGGGTTGACTCACCAAATAGGCATGAAGAGGGATGCACATGACGGTACCTGACTGTTCCCCTTCTTCCAGGAGTTGGTCGAAGTGTCGTTTGAGAATATCCGCATACCGACTTGGGGAATATCCTAAAGATGAATAGGTGATGACATCATTCACTTCGAGCGAATAAGGGAGGGAAATCAACCTTCCCGTTTTTGTCTTGAGGGGTTGGGGCTGGTCATCCTGAAACAAATCGCATGTGTACCAGAAGTCCATATCGGCGATGATGTCGATCGTCCGTTCCGTGTGCGTAAGTGCGGGTGCCAGATAGCCACGAATGCGTTGCCCGGTCGCTTTCTCCACCGATCGAATCGAATCGTCGATCACAGCGCGCTCTTGTTCCTCGTCCATACCGTAGGAAAAACGTGTGTTGTAGATTCCGTGGCTAAAAAACTCCCAATTCCGCTTGGCGCAAGCCTCAATGATCTCAGGGTGATGATCAATCAGGCCAATTGATAGAGATACAGAGCCGCGTAAAGAATATTTATCGAGCAGCTCCATCAGTCTCCAGTGACCAACAGTGTTTCCCCAAACTCGTTGGGAATAACCCACGATATCGGGATTGCCGCGTGGCCATGGCTTTCGAAGAGGGTTAGATGGAGGTGAGAATTCATAAAACTCGATATTGGGTGCTATCCAAAATGCTAGTTTTTTATTCCCAGGCCAGACAATCTTGGGGCGTCCTTCATAGGGCCAATAGTCGTATAAATTAGGATCAGCATACATAGCAGCTATGATCGAACCTGGTATTGAGCCAACCACTCACTGACGTCTTGTACGCTGACAACATCGGCGTATTTGATATGCAGATCAGTGAGGTTTGCGAAATGGAAACTCTCGTGTTTATCAGCGACACACTCCATCGGAACGATGGCTCTGAATCCATGGCTCAGTGCATCGACCGCTGTGGCGCGAACGCAACCGCTTGTTGAGCCGCCGGTGACAATCACCGTGTCCACTTTGTGCCAAATGAGAAAGCTTAAAAGAGGCGTCTCAAAAAAAGCACTGGGCATTCGCTTGGTGTAGACCGCATCCACAGTCTCATCGATCTCAAGTCGATCGTCGAACTCGTGACGAACCGAGCCATATTTTATATTCTGTAGGCTGTCCTCGGTATCGGTCCGTGTGCCCCAAATGCCAGCGTCGGCAGCATTTTGCATATAGGCCACCCGTGTCCAAACGACCGGAAGACTCTTTTGACGTGCCAGCCCGGATAAATGGTTGATGTGATCCATTTGATCGGGATCGGAAATATAGCCTGTGTTCGGAAAGAGATCAGGTCGTGTGTAGGCTTTTTGTGGGTCGACATTGACGATGGCAGCTTTATCGCCAAAGCCAAAGCGTGCGCGGCCGGGTTTTGCGCGGACGTCTTCGAACACCTGACGCGCTGTCTTATCGCTTAGCGTCATTGTTGATGCGTGCTTGGTCATCGATGTTTCGCGTTCTCTCGATTGATAGAAAGGACTTACGTGGCGGATCTTGCGGGGCAAAAACGTGTGAATCAATTGTCCGCCAGTCGGAAGTTTTGAAGCCTAGGGCGATCGAGGTCACGCATGCTTTCCCGCGACGCGAGATGGCGAAAAACAGACGAGTACAGAGATAAAACAGCGCGTGTCTGTCTCAACCGCAATCGCCTGGCCCTATAAGTGTAAAGGCTTGATGCCGTGTCTATTCAATCAGCAGAGGTGGTCTTTCGTCCAGCGGCCATCTGCGCTATCGCTCAATCGTCCCAAATCCACGAGGGGCAAGACGGATCAAGGTCGTTCCGGCTTCTCTCAACACCGTTATCAGAGATCATAATCATATAACCGTGGGGCCCCTGGTAACCAATCATTGGGGTTGGTTGTTGTGGATCATATTGGCTCATGTCATGGCCAATATCGGCGTTGGTGAGATCCGGTGCGTAGAACATTACGTGCGGTGGGAAAAATCCGAGTTCGCCAGTCTGCCGATTAATCGGCCGATTG
This sequence comes from Pseudomonadota bacterium, assembly GCA_039033795.1. Lineage (GTDB taxonomy): Bacteria > Pseudomonadota > Alphaproteobacteria > Caulobacterales > Parvularculaceae > Parvularcula. The sequence goes on from JBCCBY010000092.1 coordinate 7,984, forward strand.
TAGCGCGAGAGCATATAAGCAACACCAGGGCGCCGGACACGGATGAAGTCTCCCGTGTTGAACTTTTCTGCGATCTCGGTGTTGATCGTTTCGACCGGCACACCAGCGAGCATTCGTTCACCGAAGAAAATGATCTTAGGAATGATGACATCTGTTCCCTCGGTGTCGAAGCATGTCGGTTTCAAAACACGCGGGTCATCGCGATTGACGATGCATGTGAAGGCATTTTCGCCCTCACGGACCGGTTCATAACCGTTCTCGTTAAAGGCATAGACGCTTGCCTTGTCGCGTAGATACGCAGGCGCGGCGCTAAGGGCGATCGAGATTTCACAAGCCTGGGTCAGAACCTCGGGCGTGTTCTTCGATTGTGCTTGGCATGCGCTAGCAACGCTCAGCAGACCTACGGTTATCATCAAATGGCGTATCATCGGCTCTCGCTTTGTTTGGACGCGATCCAGGCGTCAACTTGACCCTCAAGCACAGCCATTGGCATGGACCCATCGCGCAACACGACATCATGAAACTCACGAAGATCAAATCCCTCGCCAAGTTGGTCTTCGGCACGTAAACGTAAGCGTTGAAACTGGATCATACCAAGTTTGTAGGAGGCGGCTTGGCCTGGCCAGACAGCATACCGCTCAACTTCCCGCGCGATTGACTCTCGGCTTTCCCCTGTAACGTCAACCATATAGTCAATAGCAGTGTCTCGGCTCCAGCGTTTGTGGTGAAGGCCTGTATCCACCACGAGACGGGCGGCGCGGTAGAGTTCCATCCGTAAGCGGCCCAAATTTCCTAGTGGATCGCCCTCATAAAGCCCCATTTCAAGCGCAAGTTCTTCCGTATAAAGGGCCCAACCTTCGCCATAGTCACCAAACCACATCATATTCTGAATGAGGGGTTGATCGGTAACGGAAAGCGCCATGCCTGCTTGGAAATGATGGCCAGGAACGGCCTCGTGGAAAACAAGCGATTTGAGTGTATACACCGGAATATCAGCTGAGTCTTTCATATTAACCCAGAAGATACCTGGCCGCGATCCGTCGAGTGGTGGCGGCGTGTAGTATCCACCTGACGAAACGTCCTGTTCATGAACTGGGATACGCCGAACCTCCACATCATAGTTAGGAATCGTCAGGAACCACTCGTCTGCAATTTCAAGAACGCTATCAGCGTCTTGTTGGAGCTTAGCGACCAAATCAGCCTTGGCTTCATCAGTATTGGGTATAAGATAGCGAGGGTCTTTGAACAGCTGGGCCATGCGCTCACCAACACTACCCTGACGGTATCCGACATCTTGCAGGAGCATGTTCATGTCACCATGAATCCGTTCGACATCGTCCAGCCCGATTTGATGGATTTCTTCCGGTGTCAGCCCATTTGCACCCCAAGCCTCGAGGGCGATGCGGTACATCTCGGCACCGCGTGGCAGCCTCCAAAGGCCGGCATCTCGCCCCGCTTTCGGTATAAGTAATTCGATTTCTGCACCAAATCGAAGAAAAGCAGGGTACACCTCTGTTTCTAAAATCGTGATCGCGCGCTCATAGAGTTCTAACTTGGCTGCATCACTCAAGCCATCGATGTCTGACAGTCTGGCGCGAAAGCTGGTCGCAATCGGATGATCAGCTGCACGGATCGACGCAATGCTCCGTGCAGATTGAGCGACGGCCTCCAATGCAAAATGAGGGGGAACGACCCCTTGAGCGGCGTCACGTTGGGTGACCAGCACCAACTCGTTCAAGACACGGTCGACCTCAGCCAAACGTGAAAGCCAGTTTTCCGCATCCTTGATCGAACGAACAGGTGTTTGTGCCGTGAACAGTCTTGGCAGACTGATATGAGGGCCGAACAGCTGGTCAACCGCGTAGGGTGCATTGGCTGAGAGCACAGACGGTAGCCCAGATCCAAAGCGATTTTGTGCTTCAGCCAGCTCGTAGGCATTAAGCATCACATCGAACGTGATCTTGGTTCGGTCGCTTAGTGCTTCCCGGTCAATCATGCGCAGTTCACTGATCATGAGTTGTTGCGCTTTAACAGTGTTGGCAAGTGCTTCTGGATCAAATTTGCTCAGTCTGGCCCGAAAACCTTCTCCTCCATACGTCGCAGAGACACCGAGTTGGCTTGCCCATTCTGGAGCATCTTTCAAAATGATGCCCGCATGGCGATCAGCGATGGCGAGAAGTTGTTCATCAGCATTGCGCCGGTCTTGGTCCTGAGCGGTTTCTACCTTGGCGTTGGTAGGAGGTGAATGCGAACAGCTTGCCAACGAGCAGGTGGCCGCGATACCGCTCAGCACCAAAATAGAAAAACAGACACGGGAATGGCTAATCGTCATCGGTGGGACCCTAAGCCATCAATGAAATTATGAAGATCAGTATGGGGGAACAGGCTACGCATAGACTTCATCAACATCCACCACCCACGGCTCAGCCCGTGATGCA
>JBCCBY010000093.1:0-10410 GCA_039033795.1 Pseudomonadota bacterium
AACTCCTACGAGATTGGTTTCCGGACTGAGTGGTTTGACAGTGCCCTCCGTCTCAATGGTACCCTCTTCTATGCAGACTACACGGATAAACAAGAAGAGGTCGTGGTCCCATTGGACAGCGCGCCGTTTCAGGCCACCATTATCGAAAATGCGGGTGAAGCGGATTATTTCGGCTTTGAAGCGGACGGTGAGTGGTTCGTCTCGGATAACTTCAGCATCAATGCGACCCTTGGCTGGCTCGATGCAGAATACGACGAGTTCCTGACGCTCGATCCTGGCACGGGCGATCTTTTGAACCAGTCGGGGCTGGAGCTGCGGCGTGCGCCCGATCTCACCTACTCGATCGGCGGCAATTACCAACAGTATATTGGGATAGGCCAATTGCGCGCCACTGCTCAATGGAACTGGGCTGACGACTTCTTCCTCTCGATCGTCAATGCCGATCCAAATGTATCGCCGGGCTTTCAAGATCCACGAGGTATCTCTGATGCAGCGGGCATCTTGAACACCTCTGTGAGCTATGAGTTTGACGTACACGGTACGACAATCACAGCATCGGTGTTTGGTCGTAACCTGACCGATTCGTACCGCAGCGGAACATTCTTGCCTGTTGCTGGACTTTTCACCTTTGCGGCGAACTCACAGGAGCCGCGGTCCTTTGGCGGCAGTCTTGCTGTCGAGTTTTAAGTGAAGTCTTGTTTCAACCAGCGACGTTCTGGTCACTGGTTTTGTTTAAAGACTGGCGGTACGCTTTACTTGAAGCGTGCCGTCGAGCTCCTCATGGTCTCTTGGTAGATTTTAATGCCCTATCCTCCCTAGGGCGACTTTGGGGGGTGATGGTTGTTCGAGCCATCACCCCTCACTTTTATCAGGTGGCTTCAAAAGCAATTGTGGCCGAACTTAATCGTTATGCAGAGCGGTGACACGGGTGAAACGGTGTCACGTATCAAAGATTAACGCGTGGTCCTGAGGCTACGTTGCTAGGGAGATGGAGAGTGCCGGACTTGGACAAGAAAGTGTGCCTGGTTACCGGCGGCTCCTCCGGAATCGGTGCTGCGATTGCCACGGCCTTTGCGAGCAAGGGTGCTCACGTTGTGATCGCAGATGTTCAGGACGATGACGGGCTCCATTTAGCAAAAACACTTGATGCAGAGTATTCACATCTCGATGTCGTAGACGAGGCCGCTTGGGGGGTGTGTTTGGACGGCATTGTGTCCAAGCATGGCCGCCTTGATGTTGTTGTCAACAATGCAGGGATATTTCGGCGAGGAACAATTGAAGACGTAGATCTAGCGGACTGGAACCATGTCATGGCGGTCAATGTGACCGGCATGATGTTCGGCTGTAAGGAGGCGATCCGCGTCATGAAGAAAAATCCCCACGGTCCATCAGGGTCAATTGTCAACGTGTCATCGATCGCTGGACTGCGTGGTCTTGCGTCGGGTGTGGCGTATTCAACATCCAAGGGTGCCTCGAGAATTCTCACCAAGTCGATCGCCCTCCACTGTGCGCGCGAATACAAAACGATCAGGTGTAACTCCGTGCACCCTGGGACAATCGATACGCCGATGAATCAGGCTGCTTTCGACTCATCTGATGACCCGCAAGGTATGCGGAGCTTTTTTGAATCGATTCAGCCGATCGGCCGCATGACCACCGCAGAAGAAGTGGCCGCCGGTGTCGCCTTTCTAGCAAGTGATGAGGCGAGTTCGGTCAATGGAACAGAACTTGTGATTGATGGTGGCTGGATGGCCGCGCCTAACCCTCTGTAAGGGGAGAGACCTGTGACGATAAATAGACAATGGCTGATTAATGACCGTCCCCTGGGGCGCCCTTTGGTCGATGGAGACTTCAAAAAGGTTGAGACGGAGGTTCCTGAGCTCGGCCCGGGAGAAGTCTTGGTCAAGACAGAATATCTTGGTTTTGATCCTGCGCAAAAAGGCTGGATGGAAAACATCGGCGGTTACGTTGCACCGACCGAGATCGGCGAAGTGATGAGGGCTTCCGGGGTTGGGGAAGTCCTGGAGTCGCGCGACCCCGGATTTTCGGCTGGAGACAAAGTACAAGGTATGTTGCGCTGGCAGGACTATGCGATTGTGCCAGGCACGGAGCTCTTGAAGATCGAGGACCAAGATCTGTTGACGGCCCATTTGGGTGTGCTCGGCACCACGGGGTTGACCGCCTATTTCGGTCTCTTGCGTCATGGTCGACCCGTGCCCGGTGATACTGTGGTGGTTTCAGGCGCGGCTGGCGCGACGGGTTCAATCGTCGGACAAATCGCTAATGTATCCGGATGCCGAACGATTGGCATCGCCGGCGGTCCCGATAAGTGCCAATGGTTACAGGATGATGTGGGATATGACGATGTCATCGATTACAAGAATGATAGCGTCTATCATAAATTGAAAGAGATCTGTCCGCAGTCTGTGGACGTCTTTTTCGACAATGTCGGCGGCAAAATTCTCAATGATGTTTTGGCGCATATCGACATGCATGCGCGGGTCGCGATTTGTGGCGGAATCTCCCGGTACGAACGTGGACAGATGCCCGCCGGTCCAGAAAACTACTTCAACATCATCTTTAAACGCGCGACCATTTCAGGTTTCATCGTGCTCGATTACACGGCCGAATACCCAGAAGCACGCAAACGCTTAAGTCAGTGGATCCGTGAGGGGAAAATCGCGTATAAAGAGGATGTCCAATCAGGATTCGATAACATCCCGACTACACTCATGCGCCTGTTCAGTGGAAAGAACTTCGGCAAACAGATTCTCAAAATGGACTAAGCGACCAGCCGATCGATCTCTAAGACTTTCTAGATCGATCGGCCAATGACGATTTTCATCACCTCTGAGGTGCCTCCATAGATCCTCAGAACACGCTGATCGCGCCAGAGCTGCGCGATCGGGTACTCGTTCATATAACCAGCACCACCATGGAGCTGTAGTGCCATGTCGGCAACGTCCGACAGTGTTTCAGAATGCCATAGTTTGGCTGCGGATGCTTCGGCAGCGGTCAATTTGCCTTCGCAATGGCGGTTGATCGCCCAATCAAGATGGGCCCACCCAACCTGGAGCTTCGTTTTCAGGTCAGCAAATTGAAACTGAGAGTTTTGAAACTCGATGATCGGCTTGCCAAACGCCTTGCGTTCTCGTGTGAAGTTCACCGCTTCATCAAAGGCACGCTGGGCCGACGCCTGGGCTGAGATGGCGATCGATAAACGTTCCTGGGGCAGTTGATCCATGAGATAAGCAAAACCTTGGTTTTCTGCACCAAGAATATTGTCTGCTGGCACGTGGACATCGTTGAAGAAAAGTTCTGAAGTATCCGCGCTGTGCTGACCGATTTTATCAAGATTGCGTCCTCGATCAAACCCTGGGCGGTCAGCCTCCACCACAATGAGCGAGATGCCTTTGCTGCCAGCATCAGGATTGGTCTTTGCCACGACAATGACAATATCCGCGTTTTGGCCATTCGTTATATAGGTTTTTGACCCATTGATGACCCATTCATCGCCGATGCGTTTTGCCGTGGTCTGAATACCTTGCAGGTCAGACCCTGTTCCGGGCTCCGTCATGGCGATGGCTGCGATGATCTCACCAGAGATCATTTTGCCAAGAAAGGCCTCGCGGATTCGATCGTTCCCATAGTGCTCAATGTAATCAACGGCGATATCGCTTTGCAGCGGGAATCCGGCCCAGGAACCGAGATAGGCGAGCTCTTCTGTTACGACACAGTTGAACCTAAAATCGAGGCCAAGTCCTCCGTACTCTTCGGCGACTGTGGGACAGAGAAGTCCAGCCTCTCCCGCGGCAAGCCACTCGTCACGGCCGACGATTCCGTCGCGCTCGTGGTCTTCGATCCGCGGTTGAACTTCCCGCTCAAGAACCTTCCGCACCGTCTCGCGAAACGTGTGGTGGTCTTCGTTAAAAGCGGTCCGTGTCGCCATATCGAGCATCATGATTTCTCCTCAGAGACCGCCCGGCGCTCGAGCGCTTTTCTTTTGATTTTTTTGGCAATGGACCACTTATGGACCTCTGTGGGACCGTCATAAATGCGAAAGGCCCTCAGCTCACGGAAAGCCTGTTCGACAATCGTGTCTCCCGACACGCCGCTGCCGCCCATCACTTGAACGCACCGATCAGCGACTTTGAACAGTGCTTCTGAAACAGCCACCTTGGCCATTGAACTTTCAAGCAAGCCTAGCTCTCCTTGGTCGAGGACATCTGCACACCAATCAATGGTCAGGCGACACTGCTCGAGCGCGATCTTGTTCTCTGCCAGCATGAAGCCAACACCCTCGTGATCCACGAGGAGTTTCCCGAAGGCTTGGCGGGACACCGCGTAGTCTTCGGCGATTTCCTGGGCGCGTTCACAAGTGCCAAGCCAGCGCATGCAGTGGGTTAGCCGGGCAGGGGCCAATCGCACTTGCGCATAGCGGAATCCCTCGCCGCTTGCCCCCAGCATTTGGTCAGCGGGGATACGAAGATCAGTGATTGAAACGACCGCGTGGCCACCGGGCATTGATGAGTCGATCGTATCGAGAATCCGTTCGATTTTAATGGCGGGGTTCGGAAGATCGACCATAAACATGCAGGCGCCGTCATCAGAGGCGGCCATAATGATGCCGATGTCAGCGCCATCTGCGCCGGTGATGAAGGCTTTTCGTCCGTTAACCCGCCAATGGTTCCCGTCGAGGACGGCCGTTGTCTTCATCATGGAGGGATCGGATCCGGCGCCGCCGTCGGACGCAGGCTCGGTCATAAAGAAGGCGGAACGCGAGCGCCCCTCCACCAATGGTGAAAGGAACCGTTGTTTGATTTCTTCCGACCCCACCTTGCCTAAGAGGTACATGTTCCCCTCGTCGGGGGCGAAGGTGTTGCAGGCGACCGACCCAAGTGGAGACAAGCCAGTTTTTCGCAAAACCAGCGCGGTGTCGCGATGGGAGAGATGACGTCCATCGCTCAGGATATGGGGGGTTAAGACGCCAGCTGAACGCGCGTGACCCCGCATTTCATGGACAAGGTCGTCACTGGGCCCGTGGCTGCCGCATCGGGGATCCTGTTCGTAAGGGACCACAACCGTGCGGACGAATTGCTCAACGCGTTCAGCGATCTCGACTGCGCGATCTGAAGCCATAAGCGCGTCCTTATCTTTCCTTGGTGACATTGGCCGGGAGGGGCCCGTCGGCGGACGCTATCGAGGCCTAGGGATCCTCGCAGCTATCATAATCCTTAGGCGAGGAACGGTTCAAGCGCTTGTTGCGGCCCAGGCGGCTTCGGCGAGCTCATCAAGATGGGCGACAAGGTTCTCCGCCTGATCGCTGGAGGCGTTGCCCTTGGCCAGCCGGCCTTTGATCCCATGCACGATGGCTGCGAAACGAAACAGGTTGAAGGCCTTGAAGAAGCTGAGATTGGCGATGTGCGCACGATGGGTTCGCTGGCAATACCATTCAACATACTCCTCCTCAGACGGAAGACCTTGGGACTTGAGATCAGTGCCCAAAAGACCGGCAGGAAGAGCCTGGGGCATGTGGTACGTCATCAGATGGTAGGTGAAATCCGCAAGCGGATGACCAAGAGTTGAGAGCTCCCAATCCAAGACCGCGATGACCCTTGGCTCCTTGGGGTGGAAGATCAGATTATCGCAACGAAAATCTCCGTGGACAATGGATGTTTCATCGTCATCGCTGGGGAGATGGGCAGGGAGCCAATCAACCAGACGATCCATCGGTGAAAGTCGGCCAGCAACCTCATCACTGAGGTATTGCCGCGACCAAAGCCGGACTTGGCGAGAGATGTAGCCGCCCGATTTGCCGTAACTCTGCAAACCCACTTGATCGACATTGACAGAGTGAAGCGCGGCGATCGTCGTGTTCATCGCTTCATAGTAAGATCGACGGTCAGCCTTTGGGACATCCTGCAATGTCGGGTCCCAGAAGATGCGACCATGGATCATATCCATGACGAAGAAGGCAGACCCAAGAACCGAGGGATCCTCACACAGCGCGAACACGCGGGGCACGGGAACGGCCTCGTCCTGAAGGGCGTGCATAACGCGGTACTCGCGCTCAACCGCATGGGCGCCGCGAAGGAGTTCGCCCATTGGTTTCCGGCGAAGAACATACTCAGCATTCGGTGTTTGAAGAAGATAGGTCGGGTTGGACTGTCCGCCTGAGAACTTGCGCGCGGTCAGACTCCCCTGAAACCCCGGCACGTTGTCCGCCATCCATGCGGCAAGCCGTTGGAGCGGCAGCACGTCTTTTTTGGCGTCGATTGCAGACATCTTGGCCTCCATAAAGCGCGCGCGCCGGTCTCCATCTAGCACTGCTGGCTGCAGGGCTGACCTATGAGAGCTACGAGGCGGATGCCTTTGCGCCCAGGGGTAGGCCAGGGTCTGGTCCTGTCGCGAGAACAGGACATGATAAGCGGAGGAAGCATGTCGCTGTCTATTGATTTAAGCGGTCGCGTCGTGATGGTTACGGGGGCTTCATCGGGCCTTGGTGCGCATTTTGCGCGAACAGCCGCCAGCGCCGGCGCAAAAGTGGTCCTGGCCGCCCGGCGGGCGGACCGATTGGAGGCGCTTGCCAAAGATCTCGAGGCCAGCGGATCCGAAGCGATCGCCGTGCCCATGGATGTCGGGGACGAAGGCAGCATCAGTGCCGCCTACGATAAGGCCGAGCAGTCGTTAGGTCCGGTCGACAGTGTGATCGCCAACGCAGGGATGAACATATCGGGACTGGCGACCAAAACCACCGCTGACGATTTTGATGCGGTCATGAATGTGAACCTGCGCGGCGTTTTCCTGACCGCCCGTGAAGGCGCAAGGCGTATGATGGCGGCTGGCTCTGCGGAACGTGAGCACGGACGAATTGTGCTCATCGGCTCGATCATGTCGACCGCCGTGGGGGCCGGGTTGTCTGCTTATTGCGCGTCAAAGGCCGGGCTCGCACAGCTGGGTCGTGTGCTGGCTGCGGAGTGGGCGCAGCAAGGCATCAGTGTCAACACCATCCGTCCAGGATACATCTTGACCGAGCTTGGCGATGGTTTTCTTGAGTCGGATGCTGGTCAAGAGTTCATCAAATCATTCCCGCGCCAGCGCTTGATGGAGGCAGCTGATCTCGATCACATCGTCTTTCATCTGCTGTCGGATGCTGGCCGCCGAACGACGGGCGGCGTTTTCACCCTCGATGACGGACAGACGCTGGTCTAACCGGTCAGTTTACTGATCGTTCTTTATCCGACCAATACTTCGACCGCAATTCGCGACGCAGGATCTTTCCCGATGGATTGCGTGGTAAGCTATCGACAAAGTCGACGGATTTCGGGCATTTGTAAGCCGCGATTTTGCTCCGGGCGTGGTCAATGACGTCCTGATGGGTCACCGCGGCGCCTTCCGCGATCACAACGCAGGCTTTGACGGCTTCACCCCATTTTTCATCAGGGACACCAATGACGGCGACGTCCGATATTCCAGGGTGTCCGTAAATCGCATTTTCGACCTCGGCAGGATAGATGTTTTCTCCGCCAGAAATGATCATGTCTTTGACGCGGTCATGGATATAGACGTAACCATCCTCGTCGAGATAGCCCGCATCACCGGTCCGAAGCCATCCGTCATCCGACAAAGTCTTGCTCGTCGCTTCAGGCAGATTCCAATACCCGTTCATGTTCATCACCGAACGCGTCGCAATCTCGCCAACCTCTCGAGGTGGCAAGGGATTGCCTGCCTCATCAAGGATCGCGAGTTCAACATCCCGGCGCGCTTTACCAGCTGATCGCATGCGCTCGTTGCCTTTGACGTCGTGGTCCTCCGGAGGCAGAACAACAATCGTACCCGAGGTTTCGGTCATGCCGTACATCTGCACAAAACCGCATCCAAAGACATCAATACACTCGCGAAGAAGTTCGAGGGGAATTGGAGACGCACCATAGAGAATGTACCGGAGCTGCGCGTAGTCGACCTCGCGCGCCTTGGGCAGACCAAGCACGAACTGCATGGCAGCTGGGACCAAAAAGAGCTTGGAGATCCTATACTGATCAATAAAGTCAAGGACCTGGACCGGGTCAAAGTCCCGTGTCACCACGCCCGTCGCGCCATGGGCGAGCCCCATGAGACCCCAGGCCGTGCCGCCGACGTGAAAGCATGGCATAGCGATCAAGCTGACGTCATCCTTGTCCCAGATGTCCCAGTCTTCGACCGGATGTCGCAGCTTGCGCCGGTAGTTTTCGAGAAGGGCCCGATGCGACAGGATCGTGCCCTTGGGCCGGCCCGTGGTTCCTGACGTGTAGAGCTGGATGGCGGCGCTCTTGATATCGGTGGTGATGGCCGGGTCTTCGGCCTTAAACGCGCTGCGCCAACGGACGAGATCGGGCGTTTCTTGATCGTTTGGTTCGATGCAAATGACATGCTCCACCAGCGGTGCCTCAGCGCGGATGGCCGCCAATGCATCAAGAAATTCTGGTCCGATGAACAGCACACGAACTTGTGCATCATTTAAGATATAGCCAACTTCGGGGACGGCTAGCCGCCAGTTGACGGGGCAGGTCACCACACCGGCCTTCGAACCCGCCATCAGAATCTCAAAATAAAGATGCGAGTTCTTCGCTAAAACCCCGATCCTCTCGTCTGGCTTGCAGCCCAGTTCGAGCAGGCCCTGTGCCGTCTGTGAGGACCAGCGATCGAGCTCGCTGTAGGTCATCATCTGACCTTCGAAGTATAGCGCCGGTTTGTCCGGTAGGGCTTGGGCATTGTGGCGCGCGAAATCGGCGATCGAGTCGGGGACAAAAGATGGATCCATGGTGCCGGCGTTCTCCTCGCACCCCCTGAGCAGCTGCAACAAGTCAGAGGTGCCTTTTTGAGGCTGAGAAATACCATAGGGACGTCTAGCTGTGGATCATTTGATGTCTGGGACAAGTCATAGGGTTTGGCAGCTCAACGATGGATGCGTTGAGCTTTTCGGCGGTCGAGACCGCAACACAGGGGCGATCACCTTTCCGATGCCTGAAGGTGGTGAGGCCGAACGGTACGAAGAGGTTCAGCTTCAAAACACCGGGACGCTCTGGTCGTACACGGTGCAACGCTTCCCGCCAAAGGCGCCGCCGTTCCTCGGCGTGACCGATCGCGAAGCGTTTCAGCCTTTCGCTGTCGGCTATGTCGAGCTTGATAGCCAGGTGATCGTTGAGTCGCGAATAGTCGTCGACGATTTTGATCGGCTTAAGATCGGTCTACCTATGGAATTAACCACAGATCGGTTCACGTCCGGTGTTGACGGCAGCACGATCGAGACCTTTGCATTCACCCCAGCTTAAGGAGCCATCCCATGAGTGGTGTTTATATCGTTGGTGCGGGGATTCACCCCTTTGGCCGGAGTGATTTGTCGGGCCTTGACCAAGGCGTCTATGCGGTCCGTGAGGCCCTGGCCGATGCTGGCGTCACCTGGGAGCAAATGCAGTTCGCCTTTGGCGGCAGCATCGCAGGCGGAGATGCCGATGCCATGCTACCGCGGCTCGGGCTTACCAGTATGCAGTTCATCAACATCGCCAATGGCTGTGCCACCGGCGGTTCATCTTTATTGTCCGGGTACTGGGCGATCAAGTCAGGTGAGTTCGACATCGGGATAGCGGTGGGTTTCGATAAGCATCCTAGGGGAGCTTTTAACGCGATCCCCAGTGATATGGGTCTTCCGGATTGGTACGGTGAGAACGGGATGATGCTCACCACACAGTTCTTCTCAATGAAAATCCGTCGCTATATGGAGCAATACGGAATCACAGAGCAGACCCTCGGCCTTGTCGCTGAGAAGGCCTTTCAGAACGGCTCCCTCACACCGCATGCGTGGCGACGGGATCCGGTTGATCTGGAGACAATTGCCAATTCGCCCATCATCAACGATCCGCTGAGGAAGTTCATGTTTTGCTCACCGTCGGAGGGTGGTGCCGCGCTGATTTTAGCCAGCGAGAAGAGGGCGCGGGAGCTTGGCAAGACCGATGCAAAGATCCTTGGGGCAGCGGTTCGTACACGGCCAGAGGGCTCTTTCGAAGTCTTTGCGCCATCGCTTTCGGTGGAACGGGGTGAAGCGCCAACCGAGCTTGCGTCGCGAGCGGCATTCGAGATGGCCGGCGTCGGCCCTTCGGACATCGATGTTGCGCAGCTTCAAGACACCGAGTCAGGTGCTGAGGTGATGCATATGGCGGAGAATGGGTTTTGCGAGGATGGTGAGCAAGAAAAGTGGATTCGCGACGGCGAGACGCGGCTCAGTGGAAAACTACCGGTCAATACTGACGGCGGATGCTTAGCATGCGGAGAGCCGATTGGGGCGTCTGGGCTGCGTCAGGTTTATGAAAACGTTGTGCAGCTGCGCGGCGCCGCCGGTGATCGTCAGGTCGACAATGTCGGCGTTGCCTACAG
>JBCCBY010000094.1:0-10359 GCA_039033795.1 Pseudomonadota bacterium
TGCTGCCGTGGAGTCCGGGCAGGTCTGACAAAATTGAGCGCGCTGAGAGCGTCAAACCCCTGTACCAACGTGGGGTGGTGTGGTTCCCCGCTGGGGCAAGGCATCACCCTTGGCGCAGCGGCTCAATTTGTTGAAAGCGACAAGCCAGCTGCGCTCGGCGGCGACGAAGACACTGCATCCTTGATGATCGAGTCGTCGATCCGCTTCTAACGCTTGTTGAAAAACGCGCCGATCGCCCCAAAGCCTTGAAAAGAGCTGCCATGGAGCCCCCGCGCTGTCCGCTCGTTGACGCCGCCTAAGGCCAAACACGGTCGGGGTAGAGCCGCCGCCAGCTGCGCCGCACGGGCTGCCCCCAAATGCGCGGCACCTGGGTGGCTGGCCGTCGACCACACCGGCGACACAAAGAGCGCATCGCTCCCGCGCCCTGTGGCCCGCAAGCCTTCAGACAGGCTATGGGCGGGCGCGGTCTGAAAAGCACGCCCACGATCGCCCGCATGGGTTCCGTCCGCTCCGGGTAAATGAGCCCGCGCCATCAAAAAAATATGCCCGCGGGCTTGGACCTCCCGCCGAACAGCATCGGCGAGCACGAACCTTTCGGCGGGAGGCAAGGCGTCATGGCGAAAAACAATGGCCATTGGCGGGATACCCCGGGGCAAGCCTGAGACAAAAGCCTCGATACGAGGGGTTCGATCGGGATCGGTGAAGAGAGCCAATGCAAAGGGGAGCGAGGAAGGTTGCGGGGAGGCCTGACGCAGCGACCACGCGGCGCGGGAGAGAGCGATGACACGGGAACGAAACTCTGCCACCCCCACGCCATGGACCGGGCGGAACTGATCAGCAACCTTGAGAGCGTTGCAAGCAACATCGCGGCGGCGGCCTTCGAAGCGGGCCGCGAACCCAGCGACGTGCGCCTCACCGCTGTGTCGAAAACATTTGGCGCGGAGCGGATCAGGCCATTGCTGGAGCATGGGCATCGGGTTTTTGGTGAGAACCGGGTGCAGGAGAGCCAAGCCAAATGGCCCGCGCTCAAGGACGACTTTCCTGATCTCGAGCTGCGCCTCATCGGGCCCCTGCAATCAAACAAAGCCAAAGAAGCGGTTGCGTTGTTCGATGTGATCGAGACCGTTGACCGACCCAAGATTGCCGCGGCGCTCGCCAAAGAGATGACAAGCCAGGCCCGCAACCTGCCGGTCTATGTCCAAATCAACACGGGCGACGAGCCGCAAAAGGCGGGCGTTTCGCCTAGCGAGACAGCGCGTTTTGTCGACGAGTGCCGCACCGTCCATGGTCTTCACGTCATCGGTCTCATGGCGATCCCGCCGCTGAACGAGCCCCCCGCACCCCATTTTGCGCTTCTTGCGAAATTGGCCGCGAGCCAAAATCTCCCTCGCCTGAGCATGGGCATGTCAGCAGATTACGAGGCCGCGGTTTCCTTGGGGGCAACCGATGTCCGGGTGGGGAGTGGTCTCTTCGGTCCGCGAGGCTAACAAAACCGGCACTCCACGCGGGCGCGCTAGCGTTGACACGCAACCCGCCCAGAGACGATTGGGCATTGCGTAGCGCATGCAAACATTGACACATATCAAAGTGATCGAATTTGCTGGGCATATGATTTTGAATTTGCTGAAACACGTCGATAATCGCCGAAGCGATTGCCTCGAAAGGAAAAACGACGGAATGGTTTGTCCGCTTTATCTGAATGCGGATAAACCTTTGCAAGGGTAATAGAACGGGCGCTCACCACCAATGACAAGAAAAGCGAAGGTTTTGCTGATCGATGACGATGAGTTGCTCGTTGGGGCGCTCGCCGAACAGTTCGGCGACCACAGCGAGTTCCAGCTCTCCACAGCGCGCACAGGATCTGAAGCGCTCGAACTCCTTGTCACGCAAGCCCATATCGACATCGTGCTCCTCGACATTGGCTTGCCCGACATGGACGGCCGCGATGCCTGCCGCAAATTGCGCGAGAACGGGTTTAAATCACCAATCCTTATGCTGACGGGTTCGGACAGTGATGATGACGTGATCAACGGCCTTGATGCAGGGGCCAACGACTACATCACCAAGCCCTTCAAATTTGCCGTGCTGCTAGCGCGCATGCGAGCCCATTTGCGCAGCCATGAACAATCAGAAGATGCGATCTTCAAGATCGGCCCTTACGACTTCAAGCCTGCGGTCAAAATGCTGATCACGGGGGAGGATCGGAAGATCAAACTGACGGAAAAAGAAGCCTCGATCCTCAAATACCTCTACCGCGCGGGCGGCCAACCCGTCAGCCGCGATGTTCTGCTGGACGAAGTTTGGGGCTACAATTCCGGGGTCACCACCCACACGCTCGAAACGCATGTTTATCGCCTGCGCCAGAAGATCGAACCCAATCCTGGTCAGGCGGAGCTGCTGGTCACCGAAAGCGGCGGCTATCGGCTTGCGCTGGAAGACCAAGCGCCCAATTAGTCGCTGCCCGATTTGCGGCGGCCGGCCCTTCTTGGCTGTGCTCCAACAGCTCGACGCAAGAAGCGAGTGACACCATGACAACGCCCCAGCATCAAACCAAAGCCGCTGCCTTTCATTCTCTGCACAAACCCGGCGATCCCCTCGTCCTCACCAACGCATGGGATGCGGGATCCGCCGCCGCGGTCGCCAAAGCAGGCGCCATGGCCATCGCAACGGGAAGCGCGAGCGTTGCCATGGCTCACGGCTATGCCGATGGCGAAAAGCTGCCCTTTGGGACGTTGCTGTCGGTTCTCACCGAGATGACGCAGGCGACAGACCTTCCCGTCTCCGCCGATCTCGAAACAGGGTTCGCTGAGAACCATGATCAGCTCAGAGCGAATGTGGAGAAGGTGGTGAAAACTGGGATCGTTGGGATCAATTTCGAAGATCAAATGATCGAAACCGGTGAGATGCGCTCCCTTGAAGACCAGGTTCAACGCCTTCAAGTCATCCGTGCCGAGAGCAACCGCCTCGGGCTCGATCTCTATATTAATGCCCGCACCGATCTTTTTTTGTTGGAGACCGATCAAGACCGGCACGCCGCCCTTGTCCCCGAGGCCAAGGAGAGACTGCTCGCCTATCGAGCGGCGGGCGCGCACGGAGCTTTTGTGCCTGGACTGATGAGGGATGACTTGATTGGTGATGTCTGCGCGGCCCTGGATATGCCGGTGAATGTCCTCGTGATGGGCGAGGCCGTTCGCCGGTCCCATTATGCTTCTCTTGGTGTGGCGCGGATCAGCGCTGGGCCAGCGCCCTACCGCCGCGCAATGGCCGCGCTTGAAGCGGAAACCAGGCGCGCCCTTTCAAGCTGACGCAGCAACAGCCCTGGCCATTGCCGCGGCCTTCTTTATGATCGCGCAGAGAACGAGGTCGGCTGATCCATGCACATTTTCCGCGCAGTGTTGGTGCTCGCGATGGCGGTCGCTCAGATCGGCGCTGCCTTTGCGCCGCAGGTGTTGGGGTGGAGCAGGAACATGGGGACGGCTGCGCGGCTTTATGAATCGCCGCTCGTTCCCGCTGGCTATGCCTTTTCGATTTGGGGGCCCTTGTTCCTCGGCTGCCTGTTCTTTGCGATCTGGCAATCTCTGTCGCCGCGTCGGCGAGAGAGCGAGATTGGCACGGTGGGATGGCTAGCTTTTGGCGCCTTCACCGCGATCACGGTGTGGTCCGTGCATCAACCCCTCTTTGGTCCAGGACCACTCAGCTTTGCGGTGTTGCAGGTGGTTCTGCTGTTCGCCTTTCTCGCGGCTGTCTTCACGCGGCGTATAGACGGTCTGAGCCTTGGTGACCGCATCGCCGTTTTGCCGCTTTTTGCCCTTACAGGGTGGCTTCTCGTCGCCTCGCCTGGCGGTCTCAGCCTTGCTTTGCGCTCGCTTGGGTTGGAGCCATTTTTGGGATCATTGATGCGAGAATCGCTGGTGCTTGTGATGGTTTGGCTGATACCGGCCGCGATCTTGGCCTTTTTCGCGCGCTCCGCGGCGTTCCTCGCGGCGGTGATTTGGGGCCTGGTTGCTGTCATCGTCGCCAATCAAGGAAGCGGCGAAACACTTTTTATCCAAGTGCTTTACCTGGCTGCTGGCACCATGACAGTGGCCAGCTTGATGGGTGCGCTGGCGGCCCGCCGGGCACCGCCAGAAAGCCGCTAAGAGAGCCGATGACAGGCCTTGTCCGTTTGGGCTAAGCGCCGATGGTGACAACGTCTCGAGATATCCCAAAAAAACGCGTCCACGTGAAAACGTGGGGCTGTCAGATGAATGTGTATGACAGCGAACGCATGACAGGCCTTTTGAAGCCCCTCGGTTATGAAACCACCGAAGCGGCAGACGACGCCGACCTCGTCATCCTCAACACGTGCCATATCCGCGAGAAGGCCGCGGAAAAGGTCTATTCAGAACTGGGGCGTCTTAAAGACGTGAAGGCCAGGGGGGGAACCATCGCGGTGGCGGGCTGCGTTGCCCAGGCCGAGGGCGCAGAAATGCGGGCCCGTGCGCCCCAAGTCGACTTCGTGATTGGCCCTCAAAGCTACCACAAGCTGCCAGAGATCATCGCCAAGACCGCTCGCCGAACAGGTGAACATCTGTTCACAGACTTTGACGTTGAGGAAAAGTTCGACCGTCTCGCAGACGACAGAGAAGTCGAGGGCTACACCGCCTTTGTCACCATCCAGGAGGGGTGCGATAAGTTCTGTACCTTCTGTGTTGTTCCGTACACCCGCGGCGCAGAGATCAGCCGAGGCGCTGATAAAGTGACAGCAGAGGTGCGTGCTTTGGTGGCCAAGGGTGTGCGCGAAGTCACGCTTTTAGGGCAGAACGTTAACGCTTGGCAGAGTGCCGCGCCAGCCGGATCAACGGACGATGTCTGGGGTCTTGGCGAGCTCTGCCGCCACCTAGCCAAGATTGATGGCCTCGACCGCATTCGCTTCACCACCTCCCATCCCCGCGATATGGATCGCGGCTTGATCGAGGCGTTTGGCGATGAACCAAAGCTCATGCCCTACCTTCACCTTCCCGTGCAGGCAGGGAATGACCGTATCCTGAAGGCCATGAACCGCGGACATACAGCGGAGAGTTACATCCGCCAAATCGAAGAGGTCCGTGCCGTGCGGCCTGACATCGCGATCTCAGGCGACATGATCGTCGGTTTTCCGGGTGAGGACGATCAAGCCTTTGATGACACGATGAGCCTCGTGCACGAGGTGGGTTACGCCAGCTGTTTCAGCTTCAAATACTCGCGCCGTCCAGGAACGCCCGGGGCGACCATGGCCAAGCAAGTGCCGGAGGAGGTTAAATCGGAACGTCTGCAACGCCTGCAGGCGCTTCTGCATGAACAAAAGCAGGCGTTTGATCGCCAACAGATCGGAAAAACGATCCCTGTGCTGTTTGAAAAACAGGGGCGCGAGCAAGGCCAATTGGTTGGCCGCAGCCCGTATCTCCAGTCGGTCTATGCCGACGCACCCTTGGACACCTTGGGTGAGATCGTCCCGGTTCGTATCCAAGAGACGCGCCCAAACAGCCTGCGCGGCGCTCTCGACTAGAGGAAGCGCACATGTTCGTTCCGCCCATTCACCAAGATGATCGACGCGATGTTCTTTTTGATACAATCCGCTCAAAGAGCTTTGGAACACTGATCACGCAAGGACAACATGGCATCGATCTGACCCATCTTCCCTTTTTGGTCGATGGGGAGGCGCTTGTTGGACATGTGGCGCGCGCCAACAAGCAATGGCAAGCGACTGTTCCTGGCACAGCGGCGGTGGCCAGTTTCATCGTCGACGATGCTTATATCCATCCAGGCTGGTACCCATCAAAAGCCCAGCACGGACGCGCCGTGCCCACGTGGAACTATATTGCCGTGGAGGCCCGCGGGCCGATCGAGTGGTTTCACGACGACGATGCCTTGCGCGATATGCTCCATCAGCTCACTGCTGATCACGAGAACCCCCGGCATGATCCATGGACCATGAGCGACGCCCCATCGCACTACATTGATGCGATGATGAAAGCGATCGTTGGTTTTCGGATGAATGTGGAGGACCTACAGGGTGCCTGGAAAATCGATCAGCATAAGAGTGACAAAGATCGATACAGCGTTGCCGATGGCATTGCCCAGGAAAAACCCCATTCGATCATTCCCAACAACATGCGAGCCCTATGACCGAGCAGAAACTTGTGTTCGGGCATGCGGCGCTAGTCCGCGATCTTTGCGGGCCAACCGATGCCCATCTTACGCTGATCGAGAACACACTCGGTGTGCGAATTGATGCGCAGTCCAACGAAATCACATTGCGCGGAGGGGATCAATCCACCCTCGAAGCAAAAGCAGTTCTGCAAACGCTTTACGCACGACTGGAGGCAGGTGAGGCACTGACGATCGCTGATGTTGAGGGGACTTTAAGGATGAAACGTGATCCCAATCCTTCTGACAAGATGGCGACAAACCACCCCAGCCTTATCCTCCCCCGGCGAACCATTGCCCCTCGGTCCAAAGCGCAGGCTGGCTTTATGCAGCAACTCGCCAGCGAAGAGCTTGTCTTTGGCGTTGGCCCGGCGGGCACGGGCAAGACCTATTTGGCCGTCGCGAGTGCCGCCTCCATGCTTCTCTCCGGCCAAGTGGAAAAAGTCATCCTGTCGCGCCCCGCCCTTGAAGCCGGTGAGCGCATCGGGTTTCTTCCGGGCGATGAAAAGGAGAAGATGGATCCTTATCTCAGGCCCCTTTACGACGCACTTTACGATGTTCTTTACACTGACTTTGTTGACCGGAAAATTGCTAGCAAAGAGATAGAGATTGCGCCTCTGGCCTTTATGCGAGGCCGCACACTGACAAGAGCTGCTGTGATCCTTGATGAGGCACAGAACGCAACTGTTGGACAAATGAAAATGTTCCTCACCCGCCTTGGCGAGGGGTCTTGTATGGCCGTTACAGGAGATCCTTCGCAAACGGATCTTCCCGATCCTCGACAGTCTGGACTGGCCGATGCGCTGTCGCTTCTCAAGCCGATTGAGGGCGTCGGGATCACCCGCTTCACAGGCGACGACGTGGTGCGCCATCGCCTGGTCGGCGAGATCGTCCGCGCTTATGATGCGCGGAACTCGACGCAAAAGGGTTCTTGATGAGTGACAAAGGGCTTCAGCGTAAAGAAGCTTTCAAACAAGAGAACGCGGCCACGCCGCAATGTGGAGGAGAACGCCCATCATGACTGACCAAGTGACGCTCGACGTGCCATGGGGCCGAAAGCCTGAACCAGCAGAAATCCTTGGCGATATCGATCTTTCAGGGCAGCGCGCCGTGGTCACCGGCGGCTATTCTGGGATCGGGCTTGAAACAGTACGGGCCCTGACGGAACGCGGCATGGAGGTGATCGCGCCAGCCCGCAGCCTTGAGAAGGCCAAAGCCGCGCTCGCGGGCATCAGCGGCGTCACCGTCGCGGCCATGGATCTTGCTGATCTCAGCAGCGTTACGAGCTTTGCCGGATCGATCGCAAGTGACGGCAAGCCGCTCGACCTCGTGATCAACAATGCGGGCATCATGGCATGCCCCGAAACCCGGATTGGCAAGGGTTGGGAAAGCCAATTCGCCACCAACCATATTGGCCACTTCGTTCTGATTGCGGAACTTCTTCCGTCAATCCTCAAAGCAAGCAAACCGCGGGTCGTCGCGCTGTCGTCATCAGCGAACAGGATTTCAGGCATCCGCTGGGACGATCCGCACTTCACAAAAGAACCTTATGACAAATGGATTGCCTACGGGCAGTCAAAGACCGCCAATGCTTTGTTCGCGCGGCAATTGAACAGGCGCGAGGATGGCCTTCTTGCCTTTTCTGTGCACCCCGGCGGGATCATGACCGACCTGCAACGCCATCTTTCGGTGGAAGAGCAGGTGGCCATGGGCTGGATGAAGGAGAATGGAGAGTTGAGCGAGCGCGCCAAACCGCTCTTCAAATCCACCGCCCAGGGCTGCGCAACCACGTTATGGGCGGCAACATCGCCGATGCTCGACGACCATGGCGGTGTCTTTTGCGAGGACTGCAACATTGGCGCCCTGAATGACGACCCCGACAACCGATATTTCGGCGTGCGGTCCTGGGCCTGCGCCGACGAGGATGCAGAGCGGCTCTGGAGCTACACCGAAGAGCTCCTCAGTTAAGCGATTGCCATGAGCCCAGAGCCGGAGATCCTGATCGAGGAGCCCGCCTGGGCCGCCCTATCGCCCGACATTTTGGTGGCGGCCTGCGTGGCTGCCACGAAGGCCACCACCGCCGACCCCTCGCTCGCTCGGGTTGTCACCGCGCTTTTTACGACCGATGCAGCGGTGCGGGCACTGAACGCCGAATGGCGAGAAAAAGATAAGCCAACCAATGTCTTGTCGTTTCCAGCAGAGCCTGTTCCAGGCCTGCCCGACGCGGTCCAACCGCTTGGGGACCTCGCCCTTGCCTATCAAACATGCGCCCGTGAAGCCGCGGACAAGGGGATCACCCTGAAAGATCACACAACCCACTTGATCGTTCATGGTGTTTTGCACCTTCTCGGCTATGATCACATCGGCGAGGACGAGGCCGAGGCGATGGAAGCCTTGGAAATCAAGATCCTGGCGCGCCTGGGCATCAACAATCCTTACTGAGGATGCCTGGCCGATAAGTGGAGACGACCATGCCCGACGGCTCTGAGCCGTCCAGTTTCGCCGCCGTGGCGGCGCATTCCCCCCGAGGAGAGGACACCCCCGAACCGTCTGCGCCTGACCGCAAACGCTCGGGTTTAAGCGCATTGTTTGGCCGACGCGGGAAAACCGCGCATGACGCCATCGTGGATGATGGCCATGGCGGCGAACGCCAGCTGTCGGCCACCGAGAAAGCGATGATCGGCCGGGTCGTTGCGCTTGAAAACGTGCGCGTGGGCGATGTTGCTATCCCACGCGCCGATATTCTCAGCGTCGATGTCCATGAATCGCTGTCGGCGGTTCTCACAACCTTCGCCGAAGCAGGCCATTCGAGACTGCCCGTCTACCGCGGCGACCTCGATGACCCGTTGGGTTTCGTCCATATCAAGGACGTCGTGACCCTTCTGGCGCAAGAAGGCGGCTGTGCTGATGACACCGAGATCCTGCCCGGTGTTGTGCGCAAATTGCTTTATGCGCCGCCGTCAATGCCGGTCGCTGAGCTTTTGTTGCGGATGCAAGCCCAGCGGATTCACATGGCGCTGGTGATTGACGAGTTCGGCGGCACCGATGGGCTCGTGACCATCGAGGACCTTATCGAAGAGATCGTCGGCGACATTCGCGACGAGCACGACGAGGCCGAAGAGAGCAGCTTGAGGCGCACACCGGGTGGGCGCTGGGATATCGATGCTCGGTTTGAGCTTGATGACCTTGCCCATCGGCTCAAGATCGATCTTCGTACCGATGAAGAAGAGATTGATACGCTGGGCGGCTTGGTGTTCAGCCTTGCCGGCAGGGTTCCCTCACGCGGGGAGGTTATTCCGCACCCAGCTGGCCATGAGTTTGAAATAGCAGAAGCCGACCCGCGCCGTGTACGACGCGTTCTCATACGCCTTCATTCCATCACGGAAAAATCGGAGTCAAAGTCTTCATGACCACTCTTGCGGCGGTCCGTGAGGGCCTCCTGCAGATCAAGGGACTTGAAGGCTGGCGTCGCTATGTGGTGGCGCTCGGTTTTGGTTGCTTGGCTGCGCTCGCCTTCGCGCCGATGCGCATCTTGCCGATGCTGTTGATCAGTTTCACCGGTCTCGCTCTTTTGATCGATGCGTTGACGGAGCACCAGCACGGGCAACGGGCTGCCTTCTTGACAGGAAGCGCGTTTGGGTTCGGGTATTTTGGCATCAGCTGCCTATGGCTTGCCAATGCATTTTTGGTGCAGGCCGATGCATTCGCTTGGATGATCCCCATTGTCCTACCCGCCTTCTTTTTGTTTTTAGGTCTGTTTTTTGGTTTGGCGGGCTTTATTCACATCGCCTTGCTTAGGAGGTTTCCGCACCAAGGCATCCGCCGGATCATTCCCCTGCTGATGGGTTTAGCTGTCGCCGAATGGCTGCGCGGCCATATCCTGACAGGCCTTCCATGGAACCTGACATCGCAAGCAACGGCGGGTTCAACGCTTTTGATGCAGCCG
This sequence comes from Pseudomonadota bacterium, assembly GCA_039033795.1. GTDB lineage: Bacteria > Pseudomonadota > Alphaproteobacteria > Caulobacterales > Parvularculaceae > Parvularcula. Next base: position 10,115 of record JBCCBY010000094.1, read on the forward strand.
CTGGCCATGCTTGGCCCCTACAGCTACGGAGTTGTTCTGACTTTTTTAAGTCTGCTCCCCGCCGCCGTTCTGTTGACACCATCCTCCGCCAAAAAAGCGGCCCTCGCATTTGGGTCCATCAGTCTCGTGATCGTCATCTATGGATCCATCAGACTGACCCAATCGCCAACCGTGCTGCGTGATGATGCGTCGGTCGTGGTCATTCAACCCAATATGAGCCAGCGCGATAAACTTGACCCGCAAAA
>JBCCBY010000095.1:0-10275 GCA_039033795.1 Pseudomonadota bacterium
ACAAGTTTTATGCAGAATTAAGAGCACGTCTGATTGAGAATATCGCTGACTGATATTGGGCAGCTGACTCTCTAATCCTTATGAAAACAGGTTTTGCTTTCGGCATGTTGTGAAAGGCAATATCGTCTTTGTAAGGCTCAATAATCCCTAAGTTCGCCTCGGCACAGTCGGCGTTTTGATAGGCGCTGCTTGCGAGATTTCGGCGCTCACTGTGATGTCACGTTTGCTCGAAGACGACAGATTTGCGAATTCTATGTGACAGTGCTATGACACATTTATGACGCTTTAAACACGGCGGCACGCCACGTGATTGAAAACACGAGGCGTGCCGTTGATGGACAAGGAGGCGATGATGCGTATTGACGCCATTGTGGCAGGTCTGGTCCTCGCGGCAGGGCCCATCTCCATGGCTGCGGCGCAGTCCCCATCGGGTCCTGACACCTTTGCCATCCATATTGATCTTGATCAGTTGCAAACCACCGAGGGCTCCGACGCTTTTGATGCTCGTCTTGAGCGCAACGCCCACGCCTACTGCCAAAGCAGCGCGCCAACAGCGAATTCGTCGAGCATTGCCACCTGCGAAGGGCGAGTGATCTCCGCTGTCGAAACGGCGGTTATTGATGCGGCGTCCGACGAGGGCACGCCGATCGTATGGCGCGCGGGTTATCCAGACTAGGCCAGCGATTGGCACGTCATCTGGTCGTTGGTGCGCAAAGGCCTCCTAAGATGGACCGGTCTTATCGCGAAGCGAAGGTCAGTGGCTTGCCTTGGCTGCCCACCAAATCGTTAGGGTTCGTACAAAGGCAAAAGGGCAAGACTGCCTGATGCGGACGAGCGGCCGACGTGTCGGTCGTTCCAAAGTCGCAATCGTTGTGACGGGTGTTTTCGGTTGGCATAGGTGCCAGCGACGTTACGTCCATCAGGTGATCCAGAAACTGGCTTGAAAGCGATCAGCACGCGCTGGATTTAGTGCGTACACGGTGTGGTATCCTGGTTTGTTCGGTAGACGGTCTCTCCACGGCACCGTGTTGGCCTTCTGGCGCTGATCGATCCCTCCGCTTCGTGCTGCCGTGTTGGGGCTCGGTGGTGCGGGTGACGGCATCAACGTCATCGGCTGTCTTTTGTGGATTGGAGCCGGCTGGCGATGTCCTCCAAAAATCATGGGCGTTCGTTCGGATGGCGGGGGGATTGGCGCGGCGCTAAGGCGCTTGATCTTTGGCGCAACGGTGACAGCGACATCTCAGACTTAACCATCCCTTGACCGCTGCGAAGCAACGGGCCAGATGCGGGCTTTCGAACCACGCCAAGGGTGCCGATGGCCAAGGAAGAACTGCTCGAGTTTCAAGGAACGGTGGAGGACCTCCTCCCCAACGCGAACTTCCGCGTGAAGCTCGACAACGACCACGAGATCATCGCCCACACCGCTGGCAAAATGCGGAAAAACCGCATCCGGGTGTTGGCGGGGGACAAGGTGCTCGTTGAGATGAGCCCCTATGACCTGACCAAAGGCCGCATCACCTATCGCTTTAAATAAGCCGTTATGCCGCGACTGATCCTCGCGAGCGCCAGTCCAAGACGACGGGAGCTCTTGGCGCAGATTGGCTATCGGCCAGACGCGATTGTTCCGGCTGATATCGATGAGAGCGAAAAGCCGGGGGAAACGCCGCGCCGTCTTGCGGAGCGACTGGCTCTTGAGAAAGCCGATGCCGTGCGGGTGCTCTATCCGGGCGAGGTTGTGCTCACCGCCGATACAGTCGTTGGCGTTGGTCGGCGTATCCTTCCCAAAACGGAGACGGAAGAGGAGGCAAGAGCTTGTCTTGCGCTCTTGTCCGGTCGATCCCACCGCGTCTTCACGGGCATGGTGGTGTCGGGGCCCAACGATGTTGTCAGGCAGCGCGTTGTTGAAACCCGCGTCCGGGTCCGCTCGCTGAATGATCAGCACATCAACGAATACATCGCATCAGGTGAGTGGAAGGGAAAAGCGGGTGGTTACGGCATCCAGGGCGCCTTTTCTGCCCATATCATCAGCCTTCAAGGCAGTTACTCGTCCGTCGTCGGCTTACCGCTTTATGAGGCAGAAAACTGCCTTTCCTCGGCGTTAGGGCGTGCACGATGACCGTCCAAATTCTTCTCGATGAAACGCCCTTTGGCGTCCGAGGCGCTGTCCTTGAGGGTGAAGTGCCGGTCAAGATTCTGCACGCCATGAAGGGGGATAAAGCGCCGCGGACAGGTCAGCTCTTTTGGGCCAAGGTTGGACGCCGTGACGCGCGCATGGGATCGGTCATCTGCGACTTGGGTGATCATCAGGAAGGCATTCTTCTGGTGAAGGATCGTACCTACTCGGAGGGTCAGACCATCGCCGTTGCTATTCGGCGAGAAGGGATGGGGAGCAAGCGGCCGCTTCTTACCGACCGTCCTTCGCTGCGACTTCCAGCAGCCACGCTTTCGCTTGCCGAAGGAGCAAAACCGCAACCCGGTCCTTTGGGATCACTCAATATACCCACAGAGCTTTTGCCCCCTAAAGCGCCGCCGACAAGTGGCCGCGGGCGGATCGATCAGGTGTCACCGATCGCGCGTCTTTTAACCGGACTGGCTGTTGCATCGGTCCAGGAAGTGATCGCGAGCAACGGCTCTCTCTTGGCTTCCGTCAACAATCTGATCCCTGACAGTTTAGCTCGATCGGTGTCTGACCAAGTTCCCGATATCCTCAACGCCATGGAGGACGATGCTATGGCGCGGATCGTTGGGCTCGACGGTGGAGGCGCGTTGATCATCGATGAGACCGAGGCGTTGACCGCTGTTGATGTTGATCTGGGTGCATCCGCTGGCCAGTCAAAAAAGGGAGCGGACAGCGCACTGTTGCGCCGTGCGCTTCAAAGTCTTGGTCCGGCTCTTTCTTTGCGAGGTATCGGTGGTCAGGTGGTGGTTGATTTGCCCCGCGGCGCTGTGCGGGCCCCTCAAATGATCCGTGATCAGCTCACCGCGGTGCTTAAGCCATTTGGATTGATGAGTGTTCCTGCGGTCACGAAAAGCGGGCTCGTCTGCTTGATTTTCGGCCAAGACCGGGCGCCCGTGCGTGAACACCTTACCGAAGAAGTGGAGGGTGCGTTTGTTGTGCCACCTCGACGGTACCGCGCACCCGTGGTTGCGCAACGTGCCTATGCATCCCTGAATCAGATGCTGCAAACAAATCCGTCGGGCCGTTTCAACGTCGATCTTCGTGCGGATGTCCTTTCCCTCTGGGAGGCATCGGGTGCAAGCGCTGGCTTAAAAAAAGCCCATACAGATCGATTTAGACTTCAATCGACCGACGCATCAGATTTTGCTATTGCGTGGATGTCATGAACAGGAAAACCACGTGTCCACTCTGTGACAAGCAGATCACAAGCCAGTACCGCCCTTTCTGCTCAAAACGGTGCGCTGACGTTGATCTCAATCGGTGGTTGAGTGGTGGATACGCTGTTCCTGGCAGCGATGACGACAGCGAAGGCGCAACTGACGATGGAATGGACATCGATAACAAGCCCCTAACGCTCCAGTAGAGGGGACCTTTGGCCACATTTGGCAAGGTTCATGCATCCTAACCGAACACAACGCTTGCGAGCGCTATAGTCCTATCTTAACGAAAGGACGAGGGATTACTTGGGGGCAGTTCACGTGCAGAACCATCCGTTTTGGTCGATTATTGCGGCAGTCTTGACCGTTTGCACACTATCTTGCGCTGCAGCGCAAACGCCGAGCCAAGTGTTCGAACAATTGCAGGACCCTTTGATCCCCGATGCGTCTCCTGAGATCATTCAATACACCCTCGACAACCGACGTGCACCGCCCAACGCTTCTGATATCTCCCTCGAATTTGGTGATATCAACCTTGTTGGCGCAGAAGACATGCGACCCGACAAATTGGAGTCGATCTGGGCGGAATTCCGTGGCCAAACCATCACGGTCCTCCAGTTGTATCAGTTTAGAGATCAAGTGAAGACCAAATACGTGGAAGCGGACTTTCCGTTTTCGCGTGTTGTTATTCCGCCCCAAGACATTGGTCCCGACGGTGTCGTGACCATTCAAGTGACGGAGGCTTTTGTTGATCGAATCAGCATCAGGGCCGCCAACAGTGAAGAGTATGGTGCTCTTCAAAAGGTCTGTGCTTACGCAACGCGGCTGATTGGAAAGAGAAACCTCGACAGGGAATTCGACGCTTGCGCAAGGCGACGGGAAGATGCTGAAAAACGGCACCTGTCGCTGGCGCAACTTGATCGGGTGATGCTGTTGATCAATGATTTGCCCGGCATTCAAGCCACCGCTGTGCCCACCTCTGGAGATGAGAACATTGAAGGCGCGATTGATCTCATCATTCGGCTTCAACAACGTGATGCTTACGGCTTAGATATTTTTGCGAACAATCGGCAGGCGGATATTGTTGGTCCAGGCCTGATGGGAATTTCCGGCCGTGCCAACTCCTACACACGGTTCGGTGACTCCACTGAGATCAGTTACCTCAACAGCTTTGACATGGACGGCAGTCTCGATGATCAGGGCGTGACGACGTTTGATGGTGACACCAATGAGCGCCGGACGGTGCAGTTTCTGCATCGGCATTTTTGGGGCGATCGTGGCGGGGAAGTTGGGTTCCAGTACCTCTTTAGCCACACCGAACCAGGCGACGAACTCGCCGTGCTTGATTTTACGGGCGACCAGCATCGCGGCGAGATCGGCTATCGTTATCCGTTCATTCGTCAGCAGTCGCACTCTTTATGGGTCGGCGCCAACTTTGCCTACACCGACAGCGACGCCGATGTTTCGGGCGGCTCGGTTGTTATCAGCGATGACCGCATCCGAACTTTTGGGTTGAAAGCCACTTATCTTTGGCGAGGATTGGGCGGAAACAGCGGTATTGGTCGGTTGGGGGACTATGTCCTCGCTGATGTTGAAATTCGCCAAGGCATCGATTTCTTGGATGCCAGCAAAAAGGGTGACCAGGACCTCAGTCGCTTTGACGCTGTTCCAGACTTTACCAAAGTCCACGGAACCATCCGGGGGCGCCGTATTATTCGTGATAACTTCCGTTTCAATTCACTCGTTGCGTTCCAATATGCCACCGACCCGGTTCTCGCGCCCGAAGAGTTCGCGGTGGGAGGCTCTGGAATCAACCGAGCGTTTGATCCTGCAGAACTAACGGGCGACCGCGGGGCTGGTGTCTTGGGTGAGCTCGAACGCGTGTTCGCAATCTCTCCTTTTGGCTGGGAGGCAACACTAAGACCCTATGTCTATGGCGATTATGGTTACGTCGCCAACATCGTCGAGCAAGCATCAGACAACAACGAGCTTATCTCCGCTGGCGGAGGGTTCCGCCTTAATACCGCGAGGAATTCTGAATTCCATTTCGAAGTTGGTGTTCCGATCAACCAATCTCTAGGCCGGACAGGGCAAGAGCATGCACGCTTTTTCCTCAGCTTCCGGAAGAGTTATTAAGGAGGGCCGTCCGATGATCAGAACCGCCCATACCGCAAAAATGTCTCTTCTTGGTGCTGTCAGCAGCGCCGCCATCCTGGCGATGACGGGAGCGCAGGCCCAGGTCGGCTCACCCGACACGGGCACCATTATCGGTGCTGCGACAGCCACAGCAGGCGCCGGGACCAGCATCAACGATCCCAATTGGTTGATCGAACAAACCGACGATCGTGTGGTGATCGAGTGGGACAGCTTGAGCATTGCTGACGGAGAATTTGTCCGCTTTGACCAAGCGTCCTCGACCAATATCGCGGTCAACCGGGTGATCGGCCCTGGCGGCGGCGCAGCATTTGATGCCACACTGATCAATGGGACACTACAGGCGAATGGCCAGGTCTGGATCATCAACCCCAATGGCGTGACCTTTGGTTCGACCGCACGGGTCGATGTCAACGGCCTCTTGGCGACCACGGCCGATTTTGCTGACATCAATGGTGACGCGATCGACTATTTGGTCGACAACAATGCGTTTGTGTTCGGCAGTGCGACGACGCTCGTTTTCGATGTGGAGGGGGTCGATGGCGCTTCGGTCAACACGCTGGCCTTGGCGGACATCGAACTTGAAGAAGGTGAAAGCGCGCCGGGGATTAGGGTTGGTTCGGGGGGGCTGAAGCTGGTCGGCGAGGCGGTTAGCCATCGCGGCGAAATCACCTTGACCGATCCCGTTGGTCTTATCGAATTGGCCACATCAGCCGGTGACGGAGACGAAGTCTTCAGCCTGGTGGGTGATCTATCGAACGGTATGGGACTTGTTCAAATTCCGATCACCGCGGATCAAACAACGATCGAGCTCGCCGGCACCATTATGGCCTCTGGAGGTGCTGTACGGATAACAGCTGCTGGCCTGGAGGCGGCGATTGCTGATGTGGCATCGGGGACCGTTATCGAAGCCGACACGATCACGCTGCAGTCTGATGGTACCATCTCGCTGACCAGTGAACTGACGGAACTCGATGGTGCTGTGACAGCGCGCGCGGTGACGCGTGAGGACGACAATGGCGACATTGTTGACGTGGTGACGTCCGATAACACCGTTGACATCGAACTCGTTGGTGATCTGTCGGTGGAAGAAGCGCTTGGTTTTGACATTGCTCTGACTGGCGCGAGTGTGAGCCTTGGTGCGATCACCGCGGAACGGTCGGGCGGCGCTGGCGGTGATCTCACGGTGACGGCGGAGAATGATGACGAGGATCCGTCGGTTATTGATGATGCGCTGGCTGGCACGTTGTTGGTTGAGGGTGAGACGATCCTTGTGGCCGATGGCGGGATCACGCTTGACGATGCGGGCCATGATTTTGTCGGCGATGTGACGGTCACGGATGGTTCGGGTGCGATCAGCCTGCGGGATGCGAATGATCTGACGATTGCGGCCCTGACGATGGAGACGGATCAGGACCTCACCTTGCGGGCAGGCAGCTCGCTTGATGGGAACGGTGTTGAGGGTGAGCTGACGTTGCCTGGGGTGACGGCGGATGATGTGACGCTGATTGCGGAAACCATCACGGGCTCGACGATCACGGCGGGCGGGGACCTCAACTTCACCAGTGATGACGCCATCAACGGTGACGATTTTGCGTTCACGGTCGCCGGAGAGAGCGTGTTCACGAGCAATGTGGGCTCGATCGCGCTTCTTGATACGGACGATGATTTTGGCACGTTGCTGACGGCGGATGCACCGAGCGAGGATGGTGCGATCACGATTGATCTTTTGGGTGATCAAACGGTGATTGCGCGTGCGGGAACGCCGGGCAGCGTGACGGCAACAAACACGGTCTCGGTGATAACCGCCGGTGTGCTGACGATGGAAGAAGCCTTCGGCTTTGATGTTGATCTCACCGGATCGAGCGTGGTTCTGGGGGAGATCACCACGGAGCAGTTTAGCCCTGGCGGCGGCGCTGATCCGATCGGCGGTGAGCTGACGGTGATGGCAGATGCCACGATCACGGACGATGATGATGCGGGGATCAACGGTGCTGGTGATCTTTTCATCGCGGGTGCCTCAACGCTGACGGCGCCGGGCGGGATCACACTTGATGAGGTGAGCCATGACTTTGTCGGGGCGGTGACCGCGACCGCCGCTGGCACCGCTGGGTCGGTGACCTTGGTGGATGCAAACGACCTCACAGCCACGGTGCAAGCGGGCATGGCGGGCAGCATTGAGACATTCAACACGGTGAGCGTGACGGCCGAAGGCGCGTTGTCGATCGTTGAGGCGTTGGGCTTTGACATTGATCTCACCGGCGGCAGCGTCAGCCTGGGGATGATCACAGCCGAAGAAATCGACCCCGGCGAGGGCGACCCCTTTGGCGGTGATCTCACGGTGACGGCGGAGAACGGATCCATCGATGACAACATCGATGGCATTTTCACCATCGACGGTGATGCCGAGTTCACCGCCGACACGGATGGCGAGTCGATCATTATCGATGATCCAGGCCATCTTTTCGGCGGCAAGGTCACCGCCACCGGTCATGACCTGATGTTCGATTTTGAGGCAAGCACACCGATCATCGGAACACTGATTGCAACAGGTTTGCTGACGCTTGAAGCCGAAGGCACGCTCACGGGTGATCCAACAGACTTCTTGGATATTGATGAAACGGCGGCGCTGACCAGCAACGAAGGGTCGATCCTCTTTGAGAGTGCGTCCAACAGTTTCGGCGGCGACGTCACCGCGCTTGCCGATGGGACTATCACCCTATCGGGCGGATCCACCAACCTCACCATCGACGCCACTGCTGGTGATGAGGAGGCGCGCGGGGATGTTGATCTCGACACCACGGGCGTCTTGACCGTCACGTCCTTTGGCGCGGCGACCGTGCTTGATGCCCAATCGATTGTTGTCACGTCGATTGATGCGACAAGTGTTGTTGCCACCACAGAAGGCAACATCAGCGGTGGCTCAACGGTGGTCAGCGGAACCACGCAGCTCACCAGCACGTCGGGCACGATTGACCTCACCGGCGAGAACAATTTCCAAGGGCTCGTGACCGCAATCGCTGACGGCGCAGCAGGTGCCATAACGCTCGACGACACCGCTGATCTCAACGTCATCGCGATCGCGGGAACCGAAGGAGCTTTGACCGCAACAAACAGCGTCGAAGCAACCGCGACGGGCACGTTAACGGCGGATATCTTCGCCCATGCCATCATCACCAATGGCGCCAGCGTTGTGCTGGCGGGCATTGACGCTTTGGCAGATGTTGATGGTGACGGCGGTACACTGATGGTCGATGCGTTGACAGGAACCATCACCGATACAGGACAAGTGACCGTCGAAGGCGAAACCAACCTCCAGGCGATGGGTGATATCACCCTCGATAATGCTACCAACGATTTCAATGCCTTGGTCACGGCGGTCTCTGATGAAGGGGCTATTGAGATCGTTGATATCGATGCGCTGACCGTTGATCTCACCGCCGATGACGCGGTGGTGGCTGAGGCGGGCGGTGCGCTGGTCACCGTCGCTGCCTCAGGTGCTTCGGTCGACTTGATGGGGACAAGTGTTCAGCTGTTTGATATCGATTCCAATGGTATGCTGATGACCGAGGCGACCAGCGGCGGGATCACTGACGGTGATGGAGCCGTTGCCGGAAGTGCCATCAATGTTGCCGGCGAAACGCATTTGACCGCCATCGGAGCGATTGACCTTACCAACACGAACAACGACTTTGTCGGGTCGGTGAATGCTTCAGGCACGGCCATCAGACTGTTCGATGCGCAGGACCTGTTGCTGGCGGATATCGACGCTGGTGGGGACCTGGCGATCACAGCGGTGTCTGGCTCGATCACCGACGGTTCGGCGATGCTGGCGGGCGAAGACATTGACGTTACTGGCGACGCTGTCTTTGTCGTCGATAATGCCGTTGACGGATCAGTGATCACGATCAATGACGACACCAACAGTTTTGGTGGCACGGTGACCGCCGACGGATTTGATATTCTCCTCGGATTTAGCGGCGGACAGGAGCTTGGGACGATCAACGCGGCGGGCGACATTGATGTCGAGGCGGGCGGTGATCTCTTGGGCGGTACCATTTTTGTGATGGGGACGTCGGACCTAACAAGTGCTGGGTCCATAACGCTCACCGATGCAAGCAACGATTTCCAAGGGACGGTGAACGCTCAATTTGACGATCCGGAAGTGCCGAACACAGATCAAACGATCGATATTTTTGATAGCACAGACCTTGATTTGGTCGTGGGCAGCGCGGACGTGGTGGTGGACGAAGGCGGCAACCTGGTGGTGGGCACCAACCAGTTCGTCAACGCCGCATCCGGCGGTGATTTGACCTTTATCGCCTTTGGTCCGGCGGTCGTCTTGGAAAGCGAAGGAGCCATCAACATCGTCCAAGCGGTGGCCTCGACGTTCGAAGCAACAGCCGTGAACGACATCACAGGCCAGCTGGTTGTCGCGACCGATGCGGCTTTGCTGACCAGTCAGACGGGCTCGATCGCGCTCAGCAACAATGCCTTTTTCGCCGCCGTGACAGCGCGCGCTGAGGAAGGCGATGTGAGCATTCAACAGGCCAGTGACCTTGAGATCGATGCAACCGGCATCGACATCGATCTTGAATCGAGCGGCGACTTAACGGTCATCGCAGCAGGCGCGAACGTCAACTTAACCGGCGAAAACGTGATCATCGACGCCGTGACAGCGACTGAATCCCTGGCTGTCCAGGCCGATGACAATATCACGGGGTTGGTTGAGGCGGCGACACTTTTGACCACGGCTTCTGGCGGTAATGTCGAGGTTATCAACAG
>JBCCBY010000096.1:0-10196 GCA_039033795.1 Pseudomonadota bacterium
CACGTGGATTTCACCATTGAAGTCGAGCGCTCTTTGCGGGTGCTCGATGGTGCTGTGGCTCTGCTTGATGGCAATGCTGGGGTGGAGCCGCAGACCGAAACCGTTTGGCGCCAAGGCGACAAATACGAAGTGCCCCGCATGTTTTTCATCAACAAGATGGATAAGCTGGGTGCGAACTTTTATACCTCCGTTGAATCGATCCATGATCGCCTCGCGGCGAAAACCGTGGTGCTTCAACTGCCGATTGGCGAAGAGAGCGACTTCAAGGGCGTTGTCGATCTGATCGAAATGGACGCCATCGTCTGGAACGAAGAGACGCTTGGCGCCTCCTTTGACCGTGTTGAGATCCCTGATGACCTCAAGGATAAGGCGGTCGAGTATCGTGAGAAGATGATCGAAACGGTCGTTGAGCTCGATGAGGACGCCATGGAGGCGTATCTTGAGGGCGACGAGCCGGACAATGACACGATCCGTGCCTTGATCCGTAAGGGCACGATCAATGTCGACTTCCACCCCGTTCTTTGCGGCACGGCGTTTAAGAACAAAGGTGTTCAGCCGCTGCTTGATGCCGTGGTCGACTTCTTGCCGTCCCCGGTTGATGTGCCAGCAATTAAGGGCGTTCTTCCTGACAGCGATGAAGAGGTGACGCGTCCGTCTTCGGATGATGAGCCTTTGTCGATGCTCGCTTTCAAGATCATGAACGATCCATTTGTGGGCACGCTCACTTTCTGCCGGATTTACTCAGGCAACCTTGAGCAAGGCGTTTCGCTGCTCAATTCGGTGAAGGGCAAGAAGGAGCGCGTCGGCCGGATGCTGTTGATGCATTCGAATAGCCAAGAAGAGATCAAGAGCGCGTTTGCGGGTGACATCGTCGCGATTGCGGGCCTTAAAGACACCACCACCGGTGACACGCTTTGCGTAACGCAAAACCCAGTGATCCTGGAGCGGATGGAATTCCCCGAGCCGGTCATTGAGCTGGCCGTGGAGCCAAAGACCAAGGCTGACCAAGAGAAGATGGGCATCGCGCTCAACCGTCTTGCGGCGGAGGATCCTTCGTTCCGTGTGCACACTGATGAAGAAAGCGGCCAGACCATTATCAAAGGTATGGGCGAGCTGCACCTCGACATCTTGGTCGATCGCATGAAGCGAGAGTTTAAGGTCGAGGCCAATGTTGGTGCGCCGCAGGTGGCTTATCGTGAGACGATCACAAAGCATGCTGACATTGATTACACCCACAAGAAACAGTCCGGTGGTTCGGGTCAGTTTGCGCGCATTAAGTTCAAGATTGGGCCAGCTGAGCCAGGTGATGGGTTTACCTTCGAAAGTTCGATCGTTGGTGGCGCAATTCCTAAGGAATACATCCCCGGTGTGGAGAAGGGCCTGAACCAGGTTCAGCAATCTGGTCTTTTGGTTGGCTTCCCCATCCTTGACTTTAGCGTCGACCTCTATGACGGCGGTTTCCACGACGTTGACTCATCGGTTCTCGCCTTTGAGATCGCAGCGCGCGGCGCGATGCGGGAGCACAAAAGCGAGCTCGGGCTTGCGCTGCTTGAGCCTGTCATGAAGGTGGAAGTGGTGACCCCGGATGAATATACCGGTACAGTGATCGGCGACCTCAATTCGCGCCGTGGTCAGATTGCTGGTCAGGAAATTCGGGGTAACGCGACCGTGGTCAACGCCATGGTGCCTTTGGCCAACATGTTTGGTTATGTGAACAACCTGCGCTCCGCGACTCAAGGGCGTGCGCAGTACACGATGCAATTCGATCACTACGAACGCGTGCCGAGTGCGGTCGCGGACGAAGTTAAGGCGAAACTCGCCGGGTAATAACGGTCAGACGACGGAGATAGTAAAATGGCCAAGGAAAAGTTTGAACGCAATAAGCCGCATGCCAACATTGGTACCATCGGCCACGTGGACCACGGCAAGACAACGCTGACCGCAGCGATCACCAAATACTTTGGTGACTTCAAAGCGTATGATGAGATCGACGGTGCGCCTGAGGAGCGTGAGCGCGGTATCACCATTTCGACAGCCCACGTCGAATACGAAACCGATAACCGTCACTACGCGCATGTCGATTGCCCAGGACACGCTGACTATGTGAAGAACATGATCACCGGTGCGGCCCAGATGGACGGCGCGATCTTGGTGGTGAACGCAGCCGATGGCCCCATGCCGCAGACGCGTGAGCACATCCTGCTCGCTCGCCAGGTCGGTGTACCGGCGATCGTGGTGTTCTTGAACAAAGTTGACCAGGTGGACGACGAAGAGCTTCTCGAGCTAGTTGAGATGGAAGTTCGCGAACTGCTCGATTCTTACGAGTTCCCTGGCGACGACATTCCGATCATTGCCGGCTCCGCGCTTGCGGCTCTTGAGGGGCGCGATGCCAATATCGGTGAAGAGAAGATCAAAGAATTGATGGCGCAAGTCGACGAGTATATTCCGACACCGGAGCGTCCCGTTGATCAAACCTTCTTGATGCCCATTGAAGACGTCTTCTCGATCTCGGGTCGCGGTACTGTTGTGACCGGTCGTGTCGAGCGTGGTCGTGTGAACGTAGGTGACGAGCTCGAAATCATCGGTATCCGTGAGACCACCAAAACCACATGCACGGGTGTTGAGATGTTCCGTAAGCTGCTCGATAGCGGCGAGGCCGGGGACAATGTTGGTGTTCTCTTGCGCGGTGTGGACCGTGAAGGTGTGGAGCGCGGCCAGGTTCTCTGCAAACCGGGTTCGGTGACGCCGCACACCAAGTTTGTGGCTGAGGCCTATATCCTCACCAAAGAAGAGGGTGGCCGTCACACGCCATTCTTCAACAACTACCGTCCACAGTTCTATTTCCGGACGACCGATGTGACCGGCATTTGCACGCTGCCTGAGGGCACGGAGATGGTGATGCCTGGGGACAATGTGAATCTGAACGTTGAACTCATTGTGCCGATCGCCATGGAGGAGAAGCTCCGCTTCGCTATTCGTGAAGGTGGCCGCACGGTGGGTGCTGGTATTGTTTCATCGATCGTTGAGTAACGCTCGATCCTAAGACTTGCGGGCCGCGTGTTTTCGCGGCCCGCTTTTTAGTTTACGGCTCCTCTGACGGACATGTTCGCTCAAAAGCCCCAGTGAAGGACCTGCCATCGTGCAACGGAACATCCGGATCCGGCTAAAAGCCTTTGATCATCGTGTCCTCGATAGTTCCGCCAAGGAAATCGTGAACACAGCGAAGCGCACCGGCGCCCAAGTCCGTGGCCCCATTCCGCTTCCTACCCATATTGATCGCTACACGGTGCTTCGCTCGCCGCATGTGAACAAGAAGTCGCGTGAGCAGTTCGAGATGCGGACTCACAAGCGGGTCCTCGATATCGTCGAGCCCACCCCCCAAACCATCGATGCACTGATGAAGCTCGACCTTTCGGCAGGCGTCGATGTTGAGATCAAATTGGGGGCATAGGCGATGTCAGTGACGGAACGGAAAATCGATCCCGCTGTCAAAGCGATGCACAAGGGCCAACATCGTCCACAGCCGCGCCCAGCGCAAGCGCAGTCAAGAACAGGGGTTATTGCAAAAAAGCTTGGGATGACTCGCCTCTACAATGAAGAGGGGACCCATATTCCAGTGACGGTGATGAGCCTGGAGAATTGCCAGGTCGTCAGTCATCGGACGGTGGAACGCGACGGTTATCTCGCGCTGCAATTGGGCGCTGGAACAGCCAAGGTGAAACGCGTCTCCAAACCCATGCGTGGCCATTTTGCCAAGTCCAAAGTGGAGCCCAAGCGTAAGCTTGCGGAGTTCCGCGTTCCCGAGGACGCCGTCATCGAGGTTGGATCAACGTTGACGGCTGATCATTACGTCTCGGGCCAGCGCGTTGACGTGGTTGGGACCTCCGTCGGTAAGGGCTTTGCCGGCGGCATGAAGCGCCACAATTTCGGTGGCCTTCGCGCCTCACACGGTGTGTCGATCAGCCACCGCTCGCATGGTTCGACGGGTCAATGCCAAGATCCGGGTAAGGTCTTTAAAGGCAAAAAAATGGCCGGTCACATGGGCGATGTCCGCGTCACCACGCAAAATCTCGAGGTTGTCAAAACCGACGTCGAACGTGGTCTTATCCTTCTTAAAGGCGCTGTTCCTGGCTCAGCTGGTTCGTGGGTGTTGATCAAAGACGCGATCAAAAAACCGCTCCCTGACGATGCGCCCAAGCCGGGCGCCTTCAAAGAGCCGGGCACGGACGCAGAAGAGCCGGTGGTGGAGGAAGCCCCTGCAGCGGACGTCGCTGTTGAAGCTGCCGCGGCACCTGTTGCTGACGCACCGGTCCAGGATGAAACGGCCGTTGATGCAGACGCTCCGGCCAGTGACGAAGGAGACAAGAGCTGATGGAAATTGATGTCCACACGCTCGATGCGGGCAAATCAGGCTCGGCGCCGCTTAAGGACGAGATCTTTGGTCTCGACCCGCGCCGTGATCTTTTGCACCGTTATGTCGTTTGGCAGATGGCCAAGCGTCAACAGGGCACGCATAAAACCAAAGAGCGCGGCGAAGTCGCTGGCTCCACCAAAAAGATCGTTCGGCAAAAAGGCTCCGGCGGCGCGCGGCACGGCAACAAAAAAGCTGTGCAGTTCCGCGGCGGCGGTGTCGCCCATGGCCCACGTCCGCGTAGTCATGCGATCAGCCTACCGAAAAAGGTACGCAAACTTGCTTTGAGGCACGCTCTTTCCGCCAAACACGGCGCACAGGAATTGATCGTTCTCGACGAGGCAAAACTCGACGCGCCGAAGACGACGGCGCTGGTGGCCAAGCTTAAGGGCCTGGGCATCAAGAATGCGCTCTTCATGGACAGTGTCGTTGACGAGAGCTTTGGCAAAGCGGCACGGAATATCGAAGGGATTAACGTCCTCCCGGTGGCCGGTGCCAATGTTTACGACATCTTGAAGCACGACAAACTCGTGCTCACGAAAGCCGCGATTGAAGGCCTCGAAGCACGCCTTCTTCCGCAGGCGGAAACAGAAGGGGCGGCCGCATGACCGAAGCCACGGCCAAGCACTACGACACGATCACCGCGCCGGTGATCACCGAGAAGGCAACCCTCGGCGCTGAGTATAACCAATATGTGTTCAAGGTGCCGCTGAAAGCGACGAAGCCTGAGATTGCTGAGGCGGTCGAGGCTTTGTTCGACGTCAAGGTGAAAGCGGTGAACACGCTCGTCACCAAAGGCAAAGCAAAACGTTTTCGCGGTCGTCCGTACACACGTTCGGACGTTAAAAAAGCGATGGTGACTCTCGAAGACGGTCACGCCATCGATGTGACAACGGGGCTTTAAAAACCATGGCATTGAAGACCTACAATCCCACATCACCCGGGCGCCGCACGCTCGTCACCATCGACCGCAAAAACCTCTATAAGGGGCGGCCAGAAAAGACGCTGACTGAGGGCAAGTCGAAATCAGGTGGCCGCAACAACAATGGCCGGATCACGGCGCGCCGGATCGGCGGTGGTGCGAAGAACCTGTATCGGATCATTGATTTCAAGCGGCAACGTTATGATGCCATCGCGACGGTGGAGCGGATCGAGTATGATCCCAACCGCACAGCGTTCATCGCCCTCATTGAGTATGGTGACGGCGTCAAATCCTACATCATTGCGCCGCAACGCCTTCAAGAGGGCGACAAGGTGGTGTCGGGTGACAAGGTGGATGTGAAGCCTGGTAACGCCATGCCGCTGAAAAACATCCCTGTCGGGACGATCATCCACAATGTGGAGCTTAAGCCACTGAAAGGTGCACAGCTCGCGCGGTCCGCAGGCGCTTATGTTCAACTTGTGGGTCGCGATGGCGATTACGCCCAGCTGCGTCTCAAATCGGGTGAGGTTCGCCTCGTCCATGGTGATTGCCGTGCCACCATTGGCGCGGTCTCGAACCCCGATCACGCCAACACCGTGCTCGGGAAAGCCGGCCGTAAGCGGCATATGGGCAAACGCCCTGCTGTGCGCGGCGTGGCGATGAACCCGATCGATCACCCCCATGGCGGCGGCGAAGGCCGCACGTCGGGTGGTCGTCATCCTGTCACCCCGTGGGGCAAACCCACCAAAGGCAAACGCACGCGGAGCAATAAAGAGACCGATCGTCTCATTATTCGTTCACGTCATGCGAAACGGAAAGGACGCTAGCCAATGCCGCGTTCGGTATGGAAAGGACCTTTCGTCGATCGGTACCTCCTCAAGAAGGCGGCTGACGCCGGTGAGGGTAAGCACAAGGGCGGGGTGAAAACCTGGTCCCGCCGTTCGACGATCCTCCCACAATTCGTGGGTCTGACGTTTAACGTCTATAACGGCCAAAAGTTCATCCCGGTGCATGTCACCGAGGACATGGTTGGCCACAAGCTTGGCGAATTCAGCCCAACACGAACCTATTATGGTCATGGTGCTGATAAAAAAGCGAAGCGGAGATAAACCATGGGTCAACAAAAAAACCCAGTCCGCCGCGAAGATGATCAAGCCATCGCAAAAGGCCGGATGATCAAAACCTCGCCGCAGAAGCTCAACCTTGTGGCGCAGTCGATCCGCGGTATGCAGGTCGAGCGCGCCAAGAACGAGTTGTTGTTCAGCCGCAAGCGGGTCGCGCGAGAAGTGCTGACTGTTCTTGAATCCGCCATTTCGAATGCTGAAAACAATCATGATCTCGATATCGACTCGCTGATCGTTGAAGAAGCGTTTGTTGGCAAAAATCTGGTGATGAAACGCTTCCGTCCGCGGGCTCGTGGTCGTGTGGGTCGGATCAAAAAGCCGTTCGCAGAGGTCACCATCAAACTCCGTGAGAAGGAGACAGCCTAATGGGTCAGAAGGTTAACCCGATCGGTCTCCGTCTGGGGATCAACCGCACATGGGACAGCCGTTGGTATGCGGATAAAGGTGCCTATGGGGATCTTCTCCATGAAGACCTTAAAATTCGCGGCTACCTGCTTAAGCGGCTCTCCAATGCTGGCGTGTCAAAGGTTGTCATTGAACGCCCCCATAAGAAGTGCCGCGTGACGATCTATTCTGCTCGACCTGGCGTCGTGATTGGCAAAAAGGGCGCGGATATCGAAAAGCTTCGCCTGGAGCTTTCTCGCATGTCGAGTTCAGAAACGGTGCTCAACATCGTTGAGATCAGGAAGCCGGAGACGGACGCAACGCTGGTGGCTGAGAACATAGCACAGCAACTGGAGCGCCGTGCGTCGTTCCGCCGGGCGATGAAGCGCGCCATGCAAACAGCGATGCGCATGGGCGCCCTTGGTATTCGCGTGAACTGCGCTGGCCGTCTTGGCGGGGCTGAAATTGCGCGAACCGAATGGTACCGCGAGGGCCGGGTGCCCCTGCACACCCTCCGTGCAGATATTGATTATGGTGTGGCGACCGCCCGTACCACCTATGGTGCCATCGGGATCAAGGTTTGGATCTTTAAGGGTGAAATCCTTGAGCACGACCCAACCGCCCATGAACGGCGTTTGGTCGATGCCCAAACAGGCGCCCCGCAAATGAACCGTGAGCGGCGTCCGCGTCGCCGCGAAAACGCATAAGAGGTCAGCATGCTGCAGCCAAAACGGACGAAGTTCCGTAAACAGCACAAAGGCCGGATCAAAGGCCTCGCCAAAGGCGGAACGACCCTCAATTTTGGGTCCTTCGGTTTGAAGGCGGTCGAGCCGGAACGCATCACGGCGCGCCAGATTGAGGCGACACGCCGTGCCATCACCCGTCACATGAAACGGGCAGGCAGGGTCTGGATCCGGATTTTCCCTGATGTTCCGGTGACCGCCAAGCCGACGGAGGTGCGGATGGGTAAGGGTAAAGGTTCGGTCGATCGCTGGGTCGCCAAAGTGAAACCTGGTCGGATTATGTTTGAAATTGACGGTGTTCCTGAACCGCTCGCCCGCGAAGCTTTGAGCCTCGGTGCGGCGAAGCTTCCGATCAAAACCCGGATCGTCAAACGGATCGGGGAGGACGCGTAATGGGTCAGGCCAATGATAAGGCGCGTAACAAGCAGGCTGAGCGCATCCGTGATTTGAGCGATGATCAGCTAAGTGATGAGTTGCTCGCGCTGAAAAAAGAACGGTTCAACCTGCGTTTTCAAGGCGCCTCGGGTCAGCTTGAGAAATCAAGCCGTGTGCAAGAGGTGCGACGGGATATTGCTCGGGTGAAATCCGTTCAAACAGAGCGCCGCAAGGACACAGAAGCACCGGCTCGGACGACGCCGGAAGAAGTGAAAGAGGAATCGGCTGATGCCTAAGCGTATTTTGCAAGGCCCGGTCGTCTCGGCCAAGGGCGACAAAACAGTTGTGGTACGGATTGACCGTAGCTATCTGCACCCTCTTTTGAAAAAAGTGGTGCGTCGCTCCAAGCGGTACCACGCACATGACGAAACCAACGCCAAGAAAGTTGGTGACATTGTGCAGATCATTGAATGCGCGCCGAAATCGAAGCTGAAGCGTTGGGAGCTCTTCTCTGGCGCGGAAGAAACGGCATCGGCTGAAGGTTAACGAGGAACGGTACCCGGTTTCCCCGGGGCCAAAACGGAGGATCCTATGATCCAGATGCAGACGAACCTCGACGTCGCCGATAACTCCGGCGCCAAGAGGGTGCAGTGCATCAAGGTCCTTGGCGGGGCCAAGCGGAAATACGCATCCGTCGGCGACATCATTGTGGTGTCGGTGAAGGAAGCGATGCCGCGGGGCCGCGTGAAAAAGGGCCAAGTGATGAAAGCTGTCGTGGTACGGACCGCAAAAGACATTCAACGTCGTGATGGTTCCGTGATCCGCTTTGACGGCAACGCTGCTGTGATTGTGAACAACAACAAAGAGCCTGTGGGCACACGGATCTTTGGCCCTGTGACGCGGGAGCTTCGTCGCGCTGGCCATATGAAGATTGTTAGCCTCGCTCCGGAGGTTCTTTAACCATGGCAGCGCGTATCAAAAAGGGCGATAAGGTCGTTGTTCTTGCGGGTAAGGACAAAGGCGCAGAGGGCGAAGTTCTCAAAGTGATGCCAAAGGATGAGCGTGTGCTTGTGCAAGGCGTCCAGATGGTGACCAAGCACAGGAAGCCTTCGCAGCAAAGCCAAGGCGGAATTGAACGGATGGAAGCACCCATCCACGTCTCCAACGTGGCGCTGAAAGATCCCAAAGACGGAAAGCCAACCCGTGTCGGGTTTGAAGAGCGCGACGGAAAAAAAGTCCGTGTGGCCAAACGTTCCGGGGAGGTCATTGATGTCTGAATCCGTCGCTCAAGACTACATCCCGCGCCTCAAAGTCAAATACGCTGAGTCGATCCGGGACAAGATGAAAGAGACGTTCTCTTATAAGAACGTCATGCAGATCCCGCGGCTTGAAAAAGTCGTGATTAACATGGGTGTCGGTGACGCGGTGAACGATCGGAAAGCGGTCGAAAACGCAGCGGCCGAGCTTGAGGCTATTGCCGGCCAAAAGCCTGTGATCACGAAGGCGTCGAAATCGATCGCTGGCTTTAAGGTCCGCGAAGAAATGGCGCTTGGCTGTAAGGTCACGCTCCGTGGGGAGAAGATGTATGAGTTCGTCGATCGTTTGACCACGATCGCTCTTCCTAGGGTCCGCGACTTCCGTGGTCTGAATCCAAAGAGCTTTGATGGACGCGGCAATTTCGCGATGGGCCTGAAGGAGCACATCGTCTTCCCTGAGATCGATTACGATAAGGTCGACACGCAGCGCGGCATGGACATCATTGTCTGTACGACGGCACCCACGGACGAAGAAGCCCGTGCGTTGTTGCAAGAGTTCAATTTCCCCTTCCGTAAATAACGAAGGGTTGTTCGGTACTTCCTCCGATGGAGGAAAAGGCCGGAAAGGAGAAAGAAAACATGGCTAAAAAAGCGATGGTCGAACGCGATCTCAAGCGTCGGCGTCTTGCTAAAAAATGGGACGCTCGCCGTGAGCGCTTAAAGGCGATCATTCGATCGGATGATGCGAGCCCAGAAGACAAGTTTAAAGCAACGATGGCGTTGGCTGAAATTCCGCGTAACGCGTCGAAAACCCGAATTCGTAATCGTTGTCAGGTCACCGGCCGGCCGCGTGGTTACTACCGTAAACTGAAAATGTCGCGACGAAGGCGACCATGAGTTGTGGCATCGCCTTGTTGATCACGCCGAGCGCTAAATTGTATAGAATGGACATCAATACAAACGGGGCCGCTAAAACAAACG
>JBCCBY010000097.1:0-10155 GCA_039033795.1 Pseudomonadota bacterium
CAGCGTTCCTGTGGTGAAGTAAACTGAGGAAGGCGTACCCGACCTGGAGGACGACGGGAAGGTGGTGGCGTCGGGGAAGACTTGGCGAAGAGCCTGGAGGTCGGAGGAGAGGTCGAAGGGTCGAGCTGTCGTGAGGGAGACGAGCTTGGGGAAGTCCGCGAGAGCTCGAAGAGGGGGCGAGAGGAGGTTGCTGGTCGTACGGGTGAGGCCGATCACCGGGAAGGACTTGGGGAAGTCGTTGAAGTCGGCATACCAGGCTTTGTTGCCTGCGGGCGTCTTGACGAGGTAAGCGGCGTGGTCGGTGGGGTCCTGAGCGTGGAGGCGGAGATTCCGAAGTGGTGCGGTGCCGACGAGGGCGAGGCCTTCGCGAAACTTGGTGATCGGGACGCACGGGAGGACCAGCACGTTGCCGACGTGAGGGCGACGAGCGTCGGCGCCGCAGGCGAGCATGAGGGCGCCGTCGTAGGCCATGACTGAGGGCATCGACGATGGCAAGCTGATGGTGCTTGATGAACGGCAAGTCTTTGACCGCGCAGTGACGTTGCAAATGGCGCCGTCGACCCCCTTGGCGGTGATCACCCTCCTCGACCGTTTGGTGGCACGGCGGGGGTAATCACATGGCACTGCGTGTTCCTAGTGGCCGCAAAAGACCTTTTTTGCCTGATGAATAAACCCAGGCTGATGCGAGGGTGTCTTTCATCATCCACCTCTCGGCCTTCAGTCCAGCGTGCGTTCAATCCGTTCGACGTCGAAACATTCGATAACATCGCCGTTTTTGAGGTCGTCATAATTGGCGAAGCTCATGCCGCATTCTTGACCCGCCGGCACCTCTTGGACGTCGTCCTTGAAGCGTTTGAGGGTCGAAAGCTCGCCCTCGTGGATCACCACATTGTCGCGCAGGAGGCGAACCTTTGCGCCGCGTTTCACCATGCCTTCGGTCACGCGGCAGCCTGCCACCCGGCCCACTTTCGACACCATAAAGGTCTCGAGAATTTCCGCGTTCCCCAGGAAGGTCTCGCGCAGCTCTGGGTCAAGCATGCCCGAGAGCGTGCCTTTGATGTCATCGATCAAGTCGTAGATCACCGAATAGTATCGGACCTCTGTGCTTGATGCCTCGGCGTGATCGCGGGCCTGTTTGTTGGCGCGAACGTTAAAGCCAATAACCGGCGCACCCGATGCCTCGGCTAGGATCACGTCGCTTTCAGAGATTGCGCCCACGCCGGTGTGCAAGACACGGACACGGACTTCATCCGTCGACATCTTTTCGAGTGCACCGACGATGGCTTCGACCGAGCCCTGAACATCGCCCTTGATGACGACCGGTAAGTCTTTAATCTCAGCATCTTGGAGCTGTGCCATCATCTGCTCAAGCGATGTGCCCGATTTCGATGCATTGGCTTTTTCGCGTTTGATCCGTTGGCGGTATTCTGCCACCTCGCGGGCCCGCGCTTCATTGTCCACGACAACAAACTGGTCACCTGGCTCCGGCACGCCGTTGAGGCCTAAAACCTCCACCGGCTGTGAAGGAAGGGCTTCTTTCACCTGTTGTCCTTGGTCATTGTTCATGGCACGGACTTTACCCCATTCCGAGCCAACGACCAGAACATCACCGCGCCTCAACGTCCCTGCCTGGACCAAGAAGGTCGCTATAGCACCGCGCCCTTTGTCGAGTTGCGCTTCGACAACGGTGCCATAAGCGGCACGCGCGGCGTTGGCCTTGAGCTCAAGAAGCTCCGCTTGCAGCGTGATGGCTTCTTGCAGTTCGCTGAGGCCAATCTTCTTGAGGGCTGAGACATCCACATCCTGGATCTCGCCGCCCATGCTTTCGACCTGCAATTCATACTGCAGAAGGTCCGTCTTCACCTTCTGCGGATCGGCATCAGGCTTATCGACTTTGTTGACCGCGACGATGATTGGCACACCAGCAGCTTTGGCGTGGCTGATCGCCTCTTCGGTTTGCGGCATGACGGAGTCGTCCGCGGCAACCACAACAATCACAATGTCGGTCACGTTCGCGCCGCGGGCCCGCATCGCCGTGAAGGCGGCGTGGCCTGGCGTATCGAGGAACGTGATTTTGTTCTTATCCGCGCCGGTGATTTGATAGGCGCCGATATGCTGGGTGATACCGCCAGCTTCACCAGCCACCACATCGGTCTGGCGCAGGGCATCGAGCAGCGACGTCTTGCCATGGTCAACATGGCCCATGATCGTCACCACGGGTGGGCGGCTTTCAAGCTTGGCGTCAGCGGGATCCTCGGCGATCAAGCCCTCTTCGACATCGGCCTCGGAAACACGTTTCACTGCGTGCCCCAGGTCCTCAACGATGATTTGCGCCGTGTCCGCATCGAGGGTTGCGTTGGCGGTCACCATCTGACCTTGCTTCATCAGCTCTTTGATGAGGTCCGTGGAACGCATGGCCATGCGTTGAGCGAGGTCAGCGACGGTGATCACATCAGGGATGATGACGTCGCGGCGCTGTTGGCCACCCGAGGAGCTGCCCTTCGCGCGGCGTGCCTTCTCGCGCTCCCGGGCGCGGCGGACAGAGGCGAGGGAGCGCTGCCGCTCTTCATCTTCGAGCGCCTTTGAAATCGTCAGTCGGCCCGAGCGGCGCTTGGGCGCCTCTTTGACGTTGCGGTTTTCAGGCTGCGCTTGGTTGCGCTTTTGTTTGATCCGACCACCGAGCGCCGAGAGCGGGTTGTCGCTGTCCTTGGCAAAACCCTTGTCGTCTTTTTTCTCTTTGTCCTTTGAGGCATCGGAGATGCCCTTGGCCTTGAGTTCCTGGCGCCGCTTGCGCTCTTCCTCTTCGGCCTCAAGGGCTTTGCGCGCTTCGTCCTCGGCCTTTTGACGGGCCTCTGCCTCTTCGACGCGCCGACGCTCTTCTTCTTCAGCCTTTTTGCGGGCTTCTTCGAGGCGGGCCCGTTCTTCGGCCTCGCGGCGTTCGCGTTCAGCGCGCTCGGCAGCCTCTTTTTTGGCCTTTTCGGCTTGCGCTTTTTTGGCGTTGGCGAGCGCGACCGCGCGGGCTTTTTTCTCGCTGTCCGACAGCTGGCGGAGCACTTTGCCCTTGGGCTTGGCGGGCGCGTCACCTTTGGCGGCGGCGCCGCGCTTGGGCGTCGCTTTTGCTTCTGCCGCCGGTTTCGCCGCTTGTTTTGCCGCAGGCTTGGTGGCTGTTTGCTGAGAGGTCGAGGCCGCCCCAGGGCTTACAGCACGACGCTTTTTCTCCACCACCACCGTCTTGGTCCGGCCGTGGGAGAAGCTCTGCTTCACCGCACCGGTTTCAGACCGGCGAAGGCTTAAGGGCTTGCGTCCTGACTTCGACTTCTCTTGCGTGTCGTCGCTCATACATTCCTTAGCAAGGGGCGGGCTGCCCCTAATAATAGACCCGTCAAGGCCAGAGAGTGAGGCGACGCCACCGAAATACGCGGTGCGGCACGCCATCCATCGCCCTAGGGGCGGGGCGTCCCCATAAACGAGACATGACCCCCGGTCCACACCCTGAAGCGGGGAAAAGAACCGTTCTCTAGCGATGTCTTAACGGGTGGGAAAGTGGGTCCACAGGGTGGTTGCTGCAAGGGCTTTTATACCAGCTGGATGCCGGAGCAGGACAAAATGCACCGAGTCCCGTCCCAATGCGTGTCCGAGCACGTCGCGTCGCAGCGGGAGCGGTATATGGGGGACTGCACCTGACCTGGCGAGCAATGCGGCGATCTTGGCAATCTCGCCTTCGCTTCCATCCATCGGCGTAAGATACGCCAGAGCCTTGTGCTTGACCTCCTTTGCGGCATCTTTTCCCGCTGCCAAAGCGCCCGCCCTTCGGGCCAAACCGAGCGCGCTAAGTGCCTTTTTTTGTAGCGCGTCGTCGACGACGTCAGCGAAGAGATCGATGCTTGATGATGGGGGCAAGGTGACTGGTTCCTTCAGCGCTCGTGCGAAGGCGTTCTTTTTAAGGGCAGCCACAAGCGAGCCACGATCCGGCGTCAGCCACGCACCGCGGCCTGGGAGCTTTTCGCTGACGTCAAACACCAAGTGACCATCAGGGCCCTGCACAAACCGCAGCGCCGGGGTCTCCGGCGCGAGCGCCGCGCCGCTGGCCACACAGCGCCGTTCCTTGATCCTTTTCTTGGTGGTCATGCCTCCGCGACCGGTCAAAACCTACGCGTCACCATCGGCAGCGGCGTCATCACTGCTCTCAGGGTTTTCAAGGCTTGCAACACCGTCCTCGCCGATGGTGCTCTCCATATACACCAAAAGGCCATCGACACCGTCTTCATCGACGACCGAAGAGAAGGTCTGTCGACGAATCGTCAGCTGCGAGATTCGCTCAACCAGCACATCGATCAGTTTGTTCTCGCCGGTGTCGAGAACCCGAACGCGCCAATCAATGTTGGCGCGTTTGACGCCTTTGTCGTCAAACAGCGCTGACTGAACAATGATGTCACCGGGCCGGCGCTCGAGGCTGTTGGTGACATCAATCCGCCGCGAGGTGAGCTGGCCAATTTCTTCCGCGAAGGCGGCCGCAATGAAGCGCGGGAAGAGCGCGTCGTAGCGGGCTTGTTGCTCCTCTGTTGCGCCTTCCGCCGCGTCACCCGCCAACAGAAACCGCCCAATCGCTTCGGTCGCAAGATTGTCTTCAAGGACCTGCCGCACCTCAGGTGAGGCATCGCCATAGGTGTCAGCGGCAGATTTCAATTCGTTCACAACCGCGACAATAAAGGCTTCCGACTCCGGTATCCGTTCAGCGTGGGCGCTTGCCATCCAGGCGAACCCAGCAGAAACGACAGCAATCATCATCTGTTTCATAACCAAAACGACCTCATGGCGTTGAAGACCGGCGCTTATATAGGAGCCCTGCGAGCGGAGGTAAGACGAAGAGCATAGTTGCTAGAACCCATACCATACCAATGGTGAGAAGTGCGCCCATGCTCGACGTGCCGCGGTGCTCAGAAATGACCAGGCTGCCAAAGGAGGCGATGGTGGTCAGGGCGCTGTAAAGCACAGCCCGGCCCGTCGGACCGCGCACCGCTGCGAGGCCGTCACCGCGCCGCTCAGCCTGAAGCGCTAAATGCAGGCCACTATCGATCCCAATACCGATGATGAGCGGCAGCACCAGCACGTTCGCAAAATTATAGGGGATATCGAACAGCGTTCCCGTGGCAGTGGTCAGGGAGCCAGCGAGGATCAGGGGCACCAAGAGCAAGACAAGAAGCTTCAGACTGCGCAGGAAAAGTAGCACGAGCACGCTCACAAGCAGCGCAGCGGTGAGGCTCGCTTGGACCATGGATCGGCCAATGATGTCGCCTGCCGCAAGTGCCGAACGCGCGCTTCCCGCCGCCGCGGGCTCGACCTCCAGCACTTGTTTGACAAATGCTCTGCGCTCCGGGACCGAGAGCGCTCCATCCACCGGTAAGATCTCGACCCGGTAAACACCCTCATCACTGGCGTACCGTTCTTTGAGCGGAGCAGGCAGGTCATCAACGCCCACCGGCGAGGCCATGAGTTGCTCGCGCAACAAAGCGCGTTGTCGTGGCCAGAAAAGAAAGACACGCGGTGCGGCCGCTTCGATCTTTTGCATGCTGTTGGAACGCAGCGTTTGCAAGAACACCTCACCGGCCTCGGAGGTGCCTTCACTGAGCGCCGTTTCCAGCCTTCCGATGGCGATCGCGAGCTCATCATCAACACTGCCGCCGCTCATCAGTGCAAAGCTGAGGCCGACGCCAGCCGCGTCGATGAGATCCAACTTCAAAAACTGGTCCTCGGGCACAAAGCTGAAAAGATGCCGCGTGCTGTCGACGGTGTCTTGGGCGCCGAGGGAGGCCGCCTTGGCGCGGATGTCGTCTTCATTCGTGGCAAGAACACTAAGACGATAAGGAGAGGCGCCCTCGTCCTCCGAAATGAGGTTGAGCGCGACGACGGACGGCGCGTTTTTGGCCCGTAGCGCCATCGGATCGGCATCGAAACGAGCTTGCGGCAATAAAAAGAGAGAGGCGATTCCGAGGCCGCCAATCAACAGCCCGAAGGGGATCACCACGCGGTCGAGGATCAGCGTCGAGGGCGGTGTTTCCGGCACCTCACCAAGTGCCCTTCGGCCAAAACTGCTGGGGAACACGCCGAGCAGCGCAGGGATCAAGGTGACCGACACCAAGAAGGCAATCAGAACGCCGAGCCCAGCGATCACGCCCAGCTGGTTCATGCCGATGAATTCCGTCGGCGCGAAGGAGAAAAACGCCAGCGCCGTCGTCGGCGCGGCCAAGGCGAGCGCCGTCCCTATCTTGCGAGAGGTCCGGTAGAAGGAGGCGCGGAGGGATTCTGTGCGGCCCACCTCGCTCCGCAAATGAACCAGGAGGTGGATCGAGAAATCAGCGCCAAGACCAACCATCAAGACGGCGAAGGCGACGGAAATGAGGTTGAGCTCCTCGAACAGGGTGACCGCAACGCCGGCCGTCAGCACGACGGAGAGAATGATGGACAGCAAGCAAGCGGTTACCATCAGCTTCGACGATAGTGCGACAAACAAGAGGATCGCCACCAACACGCCGGAGAGGGCGAAGGCCCATCCGATGCCCCGGCTGACTGCTTCGAGCTCTTCGCTCCTTAAGACCGGATCACCCGTGATCATGACCATGGCCGAGAGGCCCGTTTCGGCACGGACCGCGTCGGCCTCCTCAAGGATCGCATCCTTGACGCCCTGCGCTGGCCGTAGCCGTGAATAATCGAGCACCGGCTGCAGCGTGAAGAGCACGCGGTTGGAGGGCGCATCCTCCGTGCTGAGGAGCGCCTGCCAAGAGAAAATCTTGTCGTCTGTTGTGATCACCTCGTTGAGTGCCGTGTAAAGACGATCGAGCGTCTCAAGATCGGTGATCGCACCGTTTTCTTGCTCCGCCGCCTCGGCCAGGGCTTCAAGAAGCGTGGCGATGGTCGGGTCCGGACCAAGGCGCTCCAGCAAAGGCGCGGCCTTGGTCAAGCGCGCAAGCAGGTCTTCAAGCTCATCGACCTCCAGGAACAAGAGACCATTTTGCCGAAAAAATGGCTCCGACGGTGCCGCCAGGAGTGATTGCACCTCGGGCCTCTCCCGCAGCCGAGCGGAAAGCTCGTCAGTGAAGGCCGAGGCGCCATCCGCCGTTGTGGCCTCGACCACCACAAGGACCTGTTCTGAGAGTTTGGGGAAGGCGGCGTTGATCCTGGCCGACGCTTGCCGATGCGGCGCGTCGGGGCTGATCATCTCGGAGGTGTCGGTGCTGATGGCGATCCGCGACGAGACCTGCCAGCCCGCCAAGGCGGTCATCACGATCCAGAACAGCAGCGTCAGGATTCGCGCTCGTTCGGCGAAGGCCATGATTCGCCAGAGAAGCGCGTCAAGAAAGATCGGCTGCATGGCGGTTCCGGGGTGGGTTAAAAGTCAGGCAGGTTTTCGTAGGGGTCTTCGGCATCCTCATGGAGGAGCTGATCCCGATTTTGTAGATACAGTGATCTGAGCACAATGTACCCATCGTCGGACATGTAAATCCGTTCAAGGGTGGCGTTGGCCTCGTTGCGGTCATCGACGGCGCGCTGACTGCTCAACAGAACGCGGGTTGAGGGGTCGGTGAAGACGCCAAGGGTGCTGAGCGGCGCCAAGACAAGCCCAGCCGATGACCCAACAAGCCCCCGCGGCGTTGTTGGCCCCAACACCGGCGCCACGATGTAAGGGCCGCGCGGGACACCCCAATTGCCCAAGGTTTGTTCAAAGTCTTCGTCCTGGCGCTCGAGCCCCATACCGGTGGCAGGATCAAATAGGCCGCCAACACCCAGCGTGGAATTGACGACAAACCGCGCTGTCCCATCGACGGTATCAGGGGCGTCGACCTGCAGCACCTCATTGGCGATGCGCATGGGCATCAAAAGATTGTCGGTGAAATGCCCCGTCGATTTGCGCACCGGGCGGGGGATCACGGTGCGGTAGGCGGTGGCAAAGGGTTTGATGTAGAGGTCATCAAAGACGCGATTGGCTTTGTAGTTGAACTCATTGACGCTTTTGAGCGGGTCATTGGCTTCAATGGTTGCCGGGGCAGGCTCCAGCCGCTGGGGTTTGGTTGTGCACGCCCCCAAAACAGCGACGGCTGCTAACACCAGTGATCGTCTCATCGCACGCCGCCCCATGCCTTTCGCGCCTATCTCTGTGATGCGCGCATCACCCCATGAAAGGCAAGGGTCGTGCCGTCACACACGTTTACGCGCGCAGGTTTGCCGTCCCCGCCTCGACCTCAAAAGCGAAGGTTTTGAGGGTTTCTTTGGCGATGGTGTCGGCGGTGAGGCCGGCTTCGATGTACATGTCGTTGGGGGAGGCTTGGTCTTGATAGATGTCGGGCAAGGTCATGGTGCGGACCTTGAGGGCGCCGCTGTCAAGCAGCCCCTCGCGGGAGAGGAAGTGCAGGACAAAGGCGCCAAAGCCGCCCACCGAGCCCTCTTCGATGGTGATCAAGACCTCATGCTCCTTCGCGAGCCGCCGGACGAGGTCCTCATCCAAGGGCTTGGCAAAACGCGCATCGGCCACCGTGGTGGAAAGCCCGCGGGCGTTCAAAAGCTCCGCCGCCTTCAAGGTCTCTTGCAGGCGCCCACCATAGGAAAGAAGCGCCACCTTGGTGCCCTCTTCGAGGATCCGGCCACGGCCGATCTCGAGGATCGGGGCGTCCTCATGCATCTCCACCCCGGCGCCTTCCCCGCGGGGGAAACGGAACGCGATCGGGTGCTCATCAAAGACAGCGGCCGTGCGGGTCATCGCCTGCAGCTCGGCTTCATCCCCGCAGGCCATCAAGACCATGTTCGGCAAGCAGCCAAGATAGGCGATATCAAAGGCGCCCGCATGGGTCGCGCCGTCATTGCCGACAAGCCCCGCCCGGTCGATCGGGAAGCGGACGGGTAAGTTCTGCAAAGCCACATCATGCACCACGCTGTCATAGCCGCGCTGCAGGAAGGTCGAATAAAGCGCGCAGAACGGCACCATGCCCTCGCACGCCATCCCCGCCGCAAAGGTCACCGCATGCTGCTCGGCAATGCCGACATCAAAGGTTCGGTCCGGGAAGGCCTTCATGAACTTATCAAGCCCCGTGCCCGACGGCATCGCCGCGGTGATGCCCACCACCCGCGGGTTGGCTTCGGCCTCTTTGATCAGCTGGCCCGCAAAGACATTGGTGTAGGAGGGCGCGTTCGATTTCTTTTTGACCTCCTCCCCGGAGACCACATCGAACTTGGAGACCGCGTGCAGCTTGTCCCCCTTGTCGACGGCCATCTGGTAGCCCTTGCCCTTCTCGGTGACGACATGGACCAGGACCGGGCCATCGGTGATGTGCTTGACGTTCTCCAGGACGGGAAGAAGGTGCTCAAGATTGTGCCCATCGATCGGGCCGACATAATAAAAGCCAAGCTCTTCGAAGAGCGTGCCGCCAGTGACCAGGCCCCGGCCATACTCCTCGGCCTTCTCCGCCAGGTTCCGCAGCCTTTTGGGCAGGCGCTTGCCGAGCTGTTTGGCAAGGTTGCGAAAGCCCTGATAGCTGCCTGAGCTCGCCGCCCGCGCCAGATACGCTGACATCGCGCCCACCGGCGGGGCGATCGACATGTCGTTGTCGTTGAGGATCACGGTGAGCTGGCTCGCCCGGTCGCCGGCATTGTTCATCGCCTCATAGGCCATGCCCGCCGACATCGACCCATCGCCGATCACCGCGATGACCCGGCGCTCTTCTTGCTCAGGGGTCTCCTTGTCGCCCTCGCCCTTCAGGTCCCGCGCCACCGCCATGCCGAGCGCCGAGGAGATCGAGGTCGCCGCATGCGCCGCGCCAAAGGGATCATACGCGCTCTCCGCCCGCTTGGTGAACCCCGACAGCCCATCCTTCTGGCGCAAGGTCCGGATCCGGTCACGCCGACCCGTCAGCACTTTATGCGGATAGCACTGGTGCCCCACGTCAAAAATCAAACGGTCCCGCGGCGTGTCAAAAACATAATGGATCGCCGCCGTCAGCTCCACCACACCAAGACCAGAGCCCAAGTGACCCCCCGTCACCGACACCGCATCCACCACCTCAGACCGCAGCTCATCACAAAGCTGACGCAAATCCGACGCAGGCAAAGCCCGCAAATCCGACGGAACAACAACACGATCAAGAAAAGGAGTCGAATGGGTCATGA
>JBCCBY010000098.1:0-10151 GCA_039033795.1 Pseudomonadota bacterium
GACTACGGTTTGACAGAGGGAAGCCGTCAACAACGATTCATCGCAATGATGACGAAATCCGATGGTCCTTCTTATCCAGATACGGAAGAAGGCAAAGAACGTCTTTTAGAAGATCTCCTTATCAAACAAAATGACATGATGGCGCGCCTCTCGCCCTATTTTTGGCGCTTGCCAGAAACCAAATTGGACATACGCCGAGTTCCAGAATATTTGGAGGCGGGTGCCCCGATGGCGTATTATCAAGATCCATCGATTGATGGCACGGTCCCTGGTATTTTCTATGTAAACCTCGAAAATATGAAAGAAATACCTTATTGGATTTTGACAACAACAGCTTTTCACGAAGGTATACCTGGGCATCATTTTCAGCAGGCGGTTCTTTTGGAGGGCCCGCGTGTACACGATCTACGCAAAGTGCTCTGGTCGTCGGGATATAGCGAGGGATGGGCATTGTACGCTGAACAACTGGCGTTTGAACTTGGGATGTATCAAGAAGATCCAGCGGGGCGCATTGGCTGTGTTTGGGCAGAGCTGCTCAGAGCAGTCCGTTTGGTGGTGGATACAGGAATCCAAGCCAAGAAGTGGTCGTTGACGGAGGCCGTTTCTTGGATGACGGAACATGGCGGCTTCCCTGAAAGCCTGGCTGTCGGAGAGGTAGAACGTAATTGCGTATGGCCCGGCCAGGCTTGCAGTTACTTGGTCGGAAAGGTCATGTGGCTTGCCGCTCGTGAGCGAGCACAAACGCTCTTGGGAGAGAATTACGACATTCGGGACTTTCACGAAGCCACTCTTGCTGTGGGGTCGGTCCCTTTAACGTTGTTTGATCAGGTGGTAGATCAGTATATCGCTCAAAAACAAGCGTCGTGAGTTGGGATACAAAGATAGAAATAGTGCAAACATAACAAGAACCAACCCTCCGTCGCGCACACGATGACAGCCCAGGCCCGATGAAAGGGGCCTGCTTTCTTTGCTTCCAGACAAAACCGAGCGAGTTACTTTTGCAAACATCAGTAAAGGAACTATTGGACGTCTACTGATATCATTCGGTTGGCTAAGACTGAGAGCTTCATCGAGTGTTCCTTGAGCTCTCGATCTCCAGGAGGTGGGCCGGACTTGGTTAGCCTACGCCCTGTGTCTAGCGCCGGGTTGCGGGGGTTCCTCCGCTCCGCCAGCGAAGCATTGGGCGATGCTCATCCACTCCGCCGCGATAGGGCCTGTCAGCTTGAGGCCAGTATCGGCGATGTTCCGGGTTTGTGTGACGACTTGGCAAAAGTCTGTGGCAGGTCCTTCAATTTTTTCGCCATGGTGCGCATCGTTCCACGTCCAGATTTCTCCAGATGGTGCTGTTAGCCGCACGAAGGGTTTGATGCCGGGTTTATCGCGCCCACGAACTTTATATGTCCAGCCAAAAGTCCGTACACCAAGCTCTGCAATAGGTTTGATTCGGTCTTTATCACAGCGTTCCAGGCCGGCGGCATCATAGACGGCTTGGCCATGGGCCCATGTTTCCATAAGCCGTGCTGTTACAGACGATTCAGCGCTCATCGGAGGGCCAGCCCATGCGACGCGAAGCTCTGGGTCCGCGCTGCGGAACGCGTCTGCCGTTTTTTGCGCTGTGGTCCGCCATGCCGCTATGAGTTCAGCGCCTTCAAGATCGGCGAGACGTTGATCTTCGATCGCCCGAATGCCCGATGTCATCATCATGGGAAGAACGTCGGCCATCAAAACACCAAAGGCGTCTGGATCAACAAGCGATATGTAGGCGGCCTCGTTCCAAAAATGAAGGTGACGGACGATCCCCGTCACTGTCCACCCCTTGAACAGTGTTGCTGAATGAAAGGGCAATGTTGATTGCTCGATCACCAAAGCGAGGGCCTCGGTTTCCGCCAGGAAATCGTCGGCAACGCTGATCATGCCTCGATCGCCTCGGCCAGACGTTCGTAGGCGTCGGCAAATTCCTGTTTGAACCTCTGCACGACCCCGCCAGCGCTTTCTGTCTCGTTCATCAGACCGACCGCCTGGCCGACCCAATAGGTGCTGAGCGCCTTCGCGGCGGCATCGCCGCCATCACCGAGTTTGTCGAGTTTGCGCAGCGCAGGTTCTGAGACCAAGGTCTGAAGCGGCATGGGTAAAGGATTGGGTCCATCAGTTTCCCAAGCATCGGTCCACGGACTGCGCAGCTGGCGTGATGGTTTACCGGTGCGAGAACGCGACCGCACGGTGTCCGCAGAAGAAGCTGTGAGCATTTTGGCTTTGACGCTTTCTGAGGTCTCAGCCTCAGTGGTGGTCAGCCAAACTGATCCGCACCATGCGCCCGCTGCGCCCATGGCCATCATGCCCGCCATTTGCTCCCCCGTCGCAATGCCGCCCGCAGCCAAGACCGGCACACCTTTCGCTGCACGGACCACTTCGGGTACCAAAACGATGGTCGAGACCTCGCCGCAATGACCGCCTGCTTCGCCGCCTGCAGCGATCAGCACGTCGACACCAGCTTCGGCTTGCTTGGCTGCATGACGGGCAGAGCCCACGAGGGCACCAACCTTGGCGCCATTTTCCCTGGCGCGATCGAGCATAATCTGCGGCGGAACGCCCAGGGCATTGACCACCAGTTTGATGGGATGGCTAAAGGCCACATCAAGGGCAAGTCCGGCACCTTCCGATGACAGATTGTCAGCAAAGAAAAGATGTTCGCGTGCTTCATCAGCGTCAATAGGCGAATCCACGCCCCCTTTGGTGAGCACATCATTCGCAAAGTCGCGATGTTCTTGCGGCACAGCGGCCAAAAGCGCCTCTTTGTCGGGCGCTCCCTCTCCCAAGGCAGAGGACGTGGGGACAATAAGGTCAAGACCATAGGGTTTGCCATCGACATGCTCGTCTATCCAAGAGAGCTCCTCCTCCAGAAGATCGGGCGTATGATTAACGGCGCCGAAAACGCCCATACCGCCAGCCTTGGAAACGGCGGCCACAACATCCCGACAATGGCTAAAGGCAAGCAGCGGGAATTCGATCCCGAACATGTCACAGATGGGCGATTTCATTCTTCCTCC
This sequence comes from Pseudomonadota bacterium, assembly GCA_039033795.1. Lineage (GTDB taxonomy): Bacteria > Pseudomonadota > Alphaproteobacteria > Caulobacterales > Parvularculaceae > Parvularcula. The sequence continues at coordinate 3,048 of JBCCBY010000098.1, forward strand.
TCCGGCTCGATGACGATCAGGGTATCTCCTGTGCCTATCTGCGCGCCTTGTGTTGCCGTGATCTCCTTCACGGTTCCCGCAACAGGCGCGGTGAGCTCATGTTGCATTTTCATTGCTTCTAGAATGGCCAGCTTATCACCTTTGGCAACGGTCTGTCCCACGTCGATGGCAATTTCGGTGATGGCCCCGTGCATGGGTGCGGTCACTTGCCCTGATCCTTCTGTCTCCGCACCACCTGTTGGCAATTGGAAACTGTCAGTGAGCGAGAAGGCGCCGTTTTTAGTGGAGATCATCGCCGTCGGACCTTCGCAAACAAAGCTTGCGGTCGCCGGAACGTCGTCAATCATGGTTCGGATGAAATCAGGACTTCGATCGATCATCGCAACACGGTGCATCTCGTCGCCAACGCTCATGGAGAAGCCATGACCATCATCGTTGATGGTGACGCGCGTGATCTCATCGCCCAACAGCAGGCCATAGGGTGTTGGTAACTCAGCGCCGCCTTGCCATCCCAAAAGAGGTGCAGGGATGGAGTTGGCACTCTTTAATGCACGGTCACGCCGATGAAGGTGCAGCACAAGTGCAGCAAGGCAAAGAACATGATGATCAACCGGCGCGGCAATTGGTGCTTTGCTGTCATCAATGGTTGTTGTGAGCGCCTCGCCTCGCACGAACGCATCGCTTTTCAAAAGCTCCAACAGGAATGTGCGATTGGTGCGGACACCGAGAAGTGCGCTTTGTTCCAGAGCGGCGATCAGGCGACGGCGTGCATCGTTTCTGGATTCTCCGTAAGCGATGATTTTGGCAAGCATGGGATCATAGTGCGGTGACACCTCGCCGCCAGTTTCAATCCCTGCATCGGTTCTTGCGGTTGGCGGCGCTTTCCAAAGCTTGACTGGTCCTGCTTGGGGCAAAAAACCGTCCTCGGGTGCCTCAGCGTAAAGCCGAGCTTCGATGGAATGCCCGGACAGACGCAGATCTGTTTGACCAAAGCCCAGTGGCTGACCTTGGGCAACGCGGATCTGCAGAGCAACGAGATCAAGACCAGTGATTTGCTCAGTCACAGGATGTTCGACTTGGAGCCTTGTGTTCATTTCAAGGAAATAAAACGCGCCATCACCACCAAGTAAGAACTCGACCGTTCCCGCGCCCACATAGTTGACTGCTCTTGCCGCTTCAATGGCTGCTTGGCCCATCCGCTCACGGAGTTCTGCATCAACCGCTGGACTGGGCGCTTCTTCAATCACCTTTTGGTGACGACGTTGAAGCGAACAATCCCGTTCCCCAAGGTGAACTGTGTGGCCATGTTCGTCGGCGAAGACCTGCACCTCAACATGTCGAGCGTCCGCGACGGCTTTTTCGATCAGCAGGCGTCCATTTCCAAAGGAAGCTTCCGCTTCGGAACGCGCACGGGCGACGGCTTCACGAAGGTCCGCGGCATGACGGACAACCCGCATCCCTTTGCCGCCCCCGCCCGCGGAAGCCTTGACCATCACCGGATAACCGATGCGTTCAGCTTCGTGGGCAAACACCTCCTCGTCTTGCGACTCTCCCTCATAACCGGGCACGCAAGGCACGCCCGCATCGATCATCAATTGCTTCGACGTCGCCTTATCGCCCATGGCCGCGATGGCAGCAGCGGGCGGTCCGATAAAGACAAGCCCTGTTTCGGCGACCCTTCGCGCAAAATCGGCATTCTCTGACAAAAAGCCGTATCCCGGATGAATGGCATCAGCCCCGGCAGCTTGCGCGGCTGCAAGGATTTTTTCCTGATCAAGATAAGACTGCGCGGCGGGGGCAGGTCCGATGACGATACATTGGTCAGCGGCCTTGGCGTGCGGTGCATCAATGTCGGCTTCGGAGGCGACCGCGATGGTCTTGATACCTAGTGCTTTGGCCGTACGGAAAATCCGTACAGCAATTTCCCCGCGATTGGCCACGAGCAGCGTCTCGATTGAGCGGCTCATTGGGCCCACCTTGGTTTGCGCTTCTCAGCAAATGCGGCGATGCCTTCGCGTCCTTCGTCGGAGAGCAGCGTCGTGGCAAAAACACGCGCAGCTTCTTGGGTCATGGCCTCCCGGCCGAGGTGCGGCGCGGCTTTGCACAGCGCTTTGGTCGCAGCGATCGCGCCTGGCGCTGCTTGATTGACAGACGCAGCAACACTGTCTGCATAGGAATCAAGACCGGCTGCATCCCGTGCGAGGTGGTCAGCAAGCCCAAGACGAAGCGCCTCGGTCCCGTCAAATCGTGCGGCGGTCACCATCAACCGCCGCCCGACGGTTGGTCCGAACCGGCGCAAGATATAAGGAGCAATCTGCGCAGCAACGATCCCGAGATTGACTTCGGTGAGCGCGAAGCGCGCGGCCGGCGTGACCGCCACGACATCGGCGCAGCAAACAAGGCCCAAGCCGCCAGCCATCGCCGGTCCGTCGACGAGGGCGATGACGGGCTGGGGCTGGCTGTCCACCAGAGCAAAGAAATCACCGGCGCCGCGGCTTATCTCTTCAACCGCCTCCTGGCCCCCCGCTTGAAGGTCGGTCTTGAAGGCCTTCAGGTCTCCGCCAGCACAAAAGACACCGCCCGCTCCACGCATCACAACACCGCGCACAGAACGATCATCGCGAACCTCGTGCAAAGCAGTTTTGATGGCCTCGGACATCTCGTCCGATAGGGCATTGCGCCGAGCTGGATCGTCGAGGGTCAGATGGAGCCAGCCTTTTGACAATTCTGTTTGAAGGATCGTCATCACATCCTCGCCACGCCGAAGGATAGCTTTTTGGGCTGTCTCATCCGGCCTTCCATCACCGTACCGAGTAAAAAACCGAGGACTTTCCGTGTATCCCGGGGATCGATCATCCCATCATCGAGGTTGTGACCAGACGTGTAGAAAGCATCGGCCTGGCTATCAAATTGATGCTTCAAGGCCGCTTCTTGCATCGCAAGGGCTTCGCGGTTGGGTTCAATGCCTCGCGCCGCAGCCGCGTCTTCGGCAACAATGCTCATCACCTTTGCTGCTTGCTCACCGCCCATGACGCCGGTCATGGCATTGGGCCAAGTGAAAAGAAAATCTGGGTCAAAGCCGCGGCCGCACATACCGTAATTGCCAGCGCCAAAGCTTGCACCGATGTTGATGGTGATACGAGGAACAGAGACATTGGCGACCGCTTGGATCATCTTTGAGCCATTTTTAATCATCCCTGCACGCTCTGTCTCGGTACCGACCATATAGCCGGTCGTGTTCTGAAGGAAAATGATCGGATGGCCCGCACTTTCCAAAAGCTGCATGAACTGGGTCGCTTTATGGGCACCCGCGTTGTCAATCGGCCCATTGTTGCCGATGATGCCGCAGGGCTGGCCATAGATCGATGCCTGACTGCAAACGGTTGCAGCACCGAAGCGCGGTTTGAAATCAGTGAAGTCTGAACCATCGACAATGCGCGCGACAACTTCACGAACATCATAAGGCTGACGATAGTCTTGCGGGACAATACCGATCAGTTCATCGATATCGTGGGTCGGTTCGTCAAGCACCGGCGACACTGTCGGCGTCGTGTGTTCATTCCAACGGATCCGGCCCATCACCTCGCGGGCAATGAGCATGGCGTCAGCATCGTCTTCGGCCAGGTACTCAGCCAACCCTGACACTGTTGCGTGCATCTCGGCGCCGCCAAGATCTTCGTCATTGGCGACCTCACCGGTGGCGGCTTTTAAAAGTGGTGGACCAGCCAGAAAAGCCTTGCCCCGTCCTTTGACCGCCACGACATAATCAGACAAACCAGGCATATATGCGCCGCCCGCGGTGGATGATCCGTGTAGAACAGCCAGTGTGGGAATGCCCGCACCCGACAGCCGTGCCAAATTCGCAAAAAGGGCGCCGTAAACAACGAAACCTTCGACGGTATAATTGAGAAGATCGCCGCCAGCACTTTCGACCAGGTGAATGAAGGGCAAATTTTGTTCGAGCGCGATCCTTTCGCACCGGTCAAGTTTGTATCCCGCTCCGCCTTTGATCGCGCCTGCCGCAATGCCGCTGTCGTCCACAGCAATCACACTGCGCGTGCCAGCAACATACCCGATCCCGGCAACCAATGTTGATCCGGGAACAGATGTCTTCTCATCCTTGGTATCCGTCATATACCCGGATAAATTTCCGATCGGCAGAAACGGAAGACCGGGGTCGAGGAGCCGGGCCAGTCGTTCTCTTGGCAACAGCTGCCCACGTTTGTCGAAGCGATCCTTTCGCTTTGCCGACATCGCTGGCGCCCTCGCGTTGAGCGCGTTCATCCGTTCGACGAGAGCAAGCATCTCATCCCGGTTTTTTTGAAATCCTGTACCCGCCGGATCAATCTTGGAGCGAAAGACAGTCATTGATCGATCAACCTCTGAGGAACACGGACCGGAAGAGTGAGCATCACCTGGCTAAAACCTTTGCCTTGGGCGTCGGCGCGTAAGCTTGCGATGCCTCCTCCGCCAAGCGCTTCAGTGAGGAGGAAGTTGATCGCAGCAAACCCCGGCATCGCAAAGCGCTGGACCGTTCCATCAAGCACATGTCGAAAGTGCTCCTCCACACGATCCTCCATGAGTTGGTCCCAAAGGTAGGGGAGAAGATCAGGGTGCCGCGCGATGACACCGATATTGGCGCTTGCTCCCTTGTCGCCCGATCGAGCCCATGCTGCTTTGATCAGTGGGACATTGACGAGGTCGTGTTCTGTCGGGTGCGCAGGCACGGCGACGGGCGGCACCTCATCGTTTTGTGGGATTGGGCGCGTAGGCGGCGCGAATGGTTCTGCCCCCTGTCCCCAATCGATTGACATCGCGACATGCTCTTGAGGCAGAAGAAATGAGTACAATCGCACCACAGGTGAGGGTTTGGGCCGTGCCCCAGCGAAACCGGAGAGGCCAGGGGCGCTGGCAAGGCCCATTCCCGCCGCTTCTTTTAGCATCAGCCCAACGCCGCGGGCGTCGATGTGCCGTGCCGCTATTTTGACCACGACTTCGCTTGCGGGCTGCGGGGTGCCGAGGAGATCGCCGCTCCCGATCACCTCGACACTCGTCTCAGTCAGGGGAGGGAGATTTGCTGACCGTAGGGCTGATTCAGTCCGGTTCAAGACGTCTTCGGCGAAACATCTGGCTTTTTCGTCTGCGTCGATGCCATAAAAGGTGGGTGTTAACCCTGCTCTCCATCCATCAGCATACGTCGCCGATACCTTATAAGTCAGAGGGGCAGGGCGTCCCTTCGCGCCTGAAACAGAGACGCAATCGCGGGATCGCTGCTCGACTTGCACACCGCGAAAATCGCACACCACATCGGGCAGGAGGTAACAGCCAGGATCGCCAATTTCATAGACAATCTGCTCACAGACCGTCCCTATACTAACGAGGCCGCCTGACCCCTCCGGTTTGGTGATAGTCGCGCTGCCGTCCGAAGAGACGTCGGCGATGGGATATCCAATTGATGCCCGATTGGATACATCGCGCCAATCGGTGAAGTTACCGCCCGTCGCTTGCGGTCCGCATTCAAGGATATGGCCCACAAGGCTACCAGCGGCGAGGAGGTCCCAATCCTCAACCTGCCAATCAAAGTGTGCGATCAGAGCACCAAGCGTCACCGCGCTATCAACGCAGCGACCGGTGATGACGATATCGGCGCCATCGCGCAAGGCTTGTGCGATGGGAAACGCCCCGAGGTAAGCGTTCATGCTCGCCAGTCGCTCGGCGGGAGGGAACGACGCGCCGCTAAACATCTCGTTCGGCGACATCTCCGCGATCATGCGCGCTTGAGGCATCAAATCGTCGCCTGTGATGACGGCCACACGCAAGGCTAGCCCTGCATCAGCGATCACCGTCCTCAATGCTTCTCCGCATGCCAAAGGATTGATTCCGCCGGCGTTGCTGACGACCTTCGTGCCCGAGCGTGCGATCTCCGCAAGGTTTGGTGCCATCGATGCCGTGATGAAATCGGTCGCAAATCCTGCTTTAGCGTCCTTTGCTTTTGCCCGCGCAAGAAGGCTCATCGTGATCTCCGCCAGGTAGTCGTAGACCAAAACATCGACACCCGCGGCGAGCAGTTGAGGCGTCGCCATCGCGCTTTCACCCCAATAACCGCTGGCTCCGCCGATCCGCATCACGTCTTCTCCTCTGCACCTTGTTCATGCCCTTGACCGAGGGAATGAGCAACCCTCATACTGAATGAGGCACACTCGAAAGGCAACTTGGCCATGCTGGATCCCTTCCGCACCGACGAACGCGAGGCGTTCCGTGACACCATTCGTCGCTATGTCGATGATCGCCTCAGGCCGAATGCGGACGAATGGGATGAGGCAGGGGAAATACCGTGGGCGATCCACGAGGAGGTCGGTGCGCTCGGCGGATTTGGTTTTGGTGTTCCCGAGGAACTTGGCGGCCTGGGCTTCGATGATTGTTTCATGCGCGCCGCCTACCAAGAGGAGCTTGCCCGGGCAGGCGCTGGCGGTATCTCTGCGGCGATCAACGGACGAAGCATATCGATCGATCCCCTGGTCAGGCTGGCCTCGCCTGAGATTGCTCAACGTGTTGTTCCGGAGGTGGTGTCTGGGCGTAAAGGCAGCTCGCTTGGGATTACAGAACCGGGCGGCGGTTCTGATGTTGCGAGCATGCAAACCACCGCGCGCCGAGATGGTAATGGTTGGAGGATCAATGGTTCGAAGACATTCATCACAGGCGGTATGAAGTCGGACTACTTCGTGGTCGGTGCACGGACGGGCGGTGAGGGTCTGGCCGGTATTTCACTCTTTTTCGTTGAGGCCGACACGGAAGGGTTCACCCGTCAATCCCTTGATCGCAAAATGGGTTGGTGGTGTTCGGATCAAGCGACTCTGTTTTTCGATGACGCGTTCGTTCCAGCTGATGCGCTCATCGGTGACGTGGACCACGGCTTTATTGCGATCATGGAGAATTTCAATCTCGAGCGTGTGGGTCTGATCGCGGGTTCGCTGGGCGCAATGGGCTGGAACCGATACACTAATGGCCAGAGTGCGTAAGTATTACAGGCGATTTGTTATCCGCAAGCCCAGTGCATCGCGCGCCCGCTCCAGGGAAGTGTATTGGGTCGCCGAGGGATTTAAA